>JBCCAW010000289.1:0-7521 GCA_039814655.1 Myxococcota bacterium
CCCCCCGCCACGCTGGTGCCCTATCTTCACATCAACCGGGCCAACGCGCTCCGCGGCCTCGGCCCGGCCCGGGACGACGAGGCGCAGGCGGCCTACGCCGCCGCGCTGCAAAGCCCCGATGCGCCCGGCGGCTGGTTCGTGGACCTCGGCGTGCTGCATAAATGGCGCGGGCGCTGGGACGCGGCGGCGGAGGCCTTCGGCCATGCGCGGTCCCGCCTCGGCGCGACGCGCCGCGTGCTGTGGAACCAGGCGCTCGTCGCCACGGCCCGGGGCCAGGGCGCGGAGGCGACGGCGCACTGGCAGGCTCTCGGCTTCGCCGCGGGGCGCCCGGAAGGCGCCGCCGAAGGGCGGCTCCCGGAGGTGGACGGGCTCCCGCCGCTCCGGCTCCGGGTCCCGGCCAAGGCGTCGGGTTTCGCGGGGCAGGGCGCGCCCCGCGACGCGGAGGACCGAAGCTACGAGGTGGTGTGGGTCGCGCCGCTCACCCCGGGCCACGGCATCGTGCAGTCGCCGACCTTCGAAGAGGCGCCCGTGGACTACGGCGACGTGGTGCTCTGGGACGGCGCGCCCGTGGCCGAGGAGCGCGTCGCGGTGCCCGGCGAGGGGTCGCGCGCGCTCCCGGTGTTTCCGCTGCTCGAGATTCTCCGTCCCGGCGAGGAGAAGCGCTTCCGCTTCGTCGCCGCGCACGAGGGGGAGGACCTCGACGGCTGGCTCACGGACCTGCTCTCGGGCCTGCCCGAAGGCTGTCGCGCCTTCGCGCATGCGGGCGAAGCGGCGGGGCTCGCCTACGGCAAGCTCGTCGTGCCGAGCGCGGTGGCCCTCGGTGACCTGCGCGGGCGCCTCGAGGCCCTGCTCGCCTCCCGGCGCACGCTGCGCTTTGCCATCCCGGCGCTCTACGAAGAGGTGGCGGACGCCAAGCGCGCGGGCCTCGAACACCAGGGCTGGCGCGGCATCGAGCGCCGCGCCGGCGTGCGTGGTGGCCGCGCGTGAGCGACGCGCCGCTGCCCTCGGCGCAGCATGCGCACGAGGGGCTGCCCGAGCTTTCCGAGGCCGAGCTGCATCGCCGCCGGGAGCTCGTCTTTCTCGTGCTCTCCGGCGTCTTCCTCGGGACGCTCGCGATGCTGAACATTCTCGGGGTCAGTCGCTTCATCGACCTCAGCTTCGAGGTCTTCGGCGTCTCCGTGCCCATGCCGCTCGCCGTCGGCGTGCTCCCCTATCCCATCACCTTCCTCTGCACGGATCTGCTCAGCGAGCTCTACGGCCGGACGCGTACCAGCGCCGTCGTCTGGACGGGCCTGGGCCTGAACCTCTGGGTGATGTTCATCCTCTGGCTCGGCGGAGCGCTTCCGGGCTTCGAGGCCCCCGGCGAGGAGGGCACGGGCGTGTTCTACGACGTGCAGAAGCTGGCCTTCAGCGCCGTGACGGCGTCGATGATCGCCTACCTCACGGCGCAGTTCGTCGACGTGCACGTCTTCCACTGGTGGAAGGAGAAGACCCAGGGCAAGCACCTCTGGCTCCGGAACAACGGATCGACGCTGGTCAGCCAGCTCGTGGACACGACGAGCGTCATCCTCATCACGCACTACCTTGCCGATGCCTTGCCCATCGACGCGGACGCGCCGCTCGGGCCGCAGCTGCTCACCTTCATCGCGAGCGGCTACGTGTTCAAGCTTCTCGCGGCGCTCTTCGACACGATCCCCTTCTATGGGGCGACCACGCTCTTGACGCGTTTCCTCCGCCTGCCGCCCCCCGGTGAGATGGAGGTCGCGGCTCCCGCGCATGCCTGACGACGCCGCCGACATGACAAGACCGAGCAAGCCCATCGCGGCTTACGTCGCGCCCTACGCCCGCCCTCTGGGCGTGGGCATGCTCTTGCTGCTCGTCACGAACGGCCTCGACAAGGCCATCCCCTGGCTGCTCCAGGGGGCCGTGGACGATCTGGCCGCGGGCTCCTTCGAGGGCGTGCGCAAGGTCGCGGGGATCATCGTGCTGCTGGCAGCGGTGCTCTGGGTCGTGCGCACGCGCTCGCGCATCCAGATCTTCAACGTCGGCCGGGACATCGAATACGACCTCCGCAACGAGGTCATGCACGCCGTGCATCGCCTCGGGCCGGCCTTCTTCGCGAAGGTCCCCACCGGCGAGGTGATGAGCCGGGCCACGAACGACCTCGCGCAGGTGCGCCTGCTCGTGGGCTTCGGCGGCCTGAACCTCGTGAACTCGATCTTCGCCTACGTGACGTCCATCGGACTGATGCTGACGCTGAGCCCGGAGCTCACGCTCTGGGCGCTCTCGCCCTTTCCCCTGCTGCTCGTCATCACCCGTCTCTTCGGCAACGCGCTCTACGAACGCAGCCGCGAGGCCCAGGAGGCCCTCGGGCGGCTGGCGGACGTCGCCCAGGAGAACGTGAGCGGCGTGCGCGTGGTGCGGGCCTACGCGCTCGAAGAGCACGAAGCCGCGCGCTTCGAGGTCGCGAACCAGGCGGCCATCACCAAGAACATGCGCCTCGTGGTGCTCCGCGGGCTCATGTGGCCGCTGCTCATGCTCGTGGGTTCCCTCGGGACGCTCATCGTCATCTGGCGCGGCGGCCTGATGATCCTCGAGGGCCGGCTGAGCGTGGGCCAGCTCGCGGCCTTCAACGCCTACCTGGTGCAGCTGCTCTGGCCGACGCTCGCGCTCGGCTATCTCCTCAGCGTGGTGCAGCGCGGCCGGGCCAGCTACGCGCGGGTGCGGGCCATTCTCGACGCGGAGCCGGAGGTGGCCGAGGCCGACGACGCCGTGCGTCCGCGCGGCCCCGGCGCGCTCTCGGTGCGCGGCCTCAGCTTTCGCTACGCCGGCACGGAGGCCTACGCGCTCGAGGACGTGAGCCTCGAGGTGCCCGCGAAGAGCAGCCTCGCCATCGTGGGTCCCGTGGGCTCGGGCAAGAGCACGCTCGCGGCGCTTCTGCCGCGCTTGCTCGCGACGCCCGCGGGGGCGGTGTTCCTCGACGGCGTGGACGTCACGTCCCTCGAGGTGCAGGCGCTCCGGCGCGCCGTCGGCTACGCGCAGCAAGAGCCCTTTTTGTTCTCGAGCACCGTGGCGCGGAACGTGAGCTTTGGCCTCGACGAGCCGGCGCGGCGCGAGGGCGCGCCGGACCCGCGGGTGCGCGCGGCGGCGCGCGAAGCCGCCATCGACGAAGAGCTGGCCGCGCTCCCGGAGGGCTACACCACGCTGGTGGGAGAACGCGGCGTGCAGCTCAGCGGCGGCCAGAAGCAGCGCGTCGCGCTGGCGCGAGCGCTGCTGCGAGAGCCCTCCGTGCTCGTGCTCGACGATCCCATGAGCGCCGTCGACGCGCGGACCGAAGCGCAGATCCTGACGGCCCTCGACCGGGTGCGGCGGGGGCGGACGCTGCTGCTCGTGACGCACCGCGTGGCCGCGGCCGCGCGCTGCGACCGCATCGCCGTGCTCGAGAGCGGGCGCATCGTGGAGCGGGGCACGCACGAGGAGCTCGCGGCCTCCGGGGGGCTCTACGCGCGCCTCGCGCAACGGCAGCAGCTCGAAGCCGAGCTCGCGGCGGACGGGTCCGACCGCAGCGGTACCCATCGCGAAGACGCCGTTCGCGAAGATGCAGACCGCGAAAGCGACCCGGACGCGGCGCGGTCGCCACGAGGAGCGCGGCCGTGAGCGCAGGCCTTCCTGGCGCGCCCGCGCCTCTGACGGGCAAGCGGCTCCTCGTCCCGGCGACGCAGGAGCAGACCCGGAGCGCCGCGGGGCTCGACCTCGCGATGCTGCGGCGCCTGCTGCCGTCGCTGCGACCGCACCTACGGCTCTTCGTGGGCGCGCTCTTGCTCATGCCCCTGGCTGCGGCCGCCGGGCTTCTTCAGCCCTACCTGCTGAAGGAGGCCATCGACGCGACGGTGGTGGAGCGCAGCGAGACCGCGCTCATGCGCGTCGTCACCTTCTACGCCGTCGCCATCGCGCTCGAGTTCGTCGCGCGCTTTGGCCAGACCTACCTGCTCCAGCTCGCCGGGCAGCGCACCACCGGCGACCTGCGCCGGGAAGTCTTCGCCCACGTGCAGAAGCTCCGCGTGGCCTACTTCGACCGAACGCCGGCGGGCCGCGTGGTGGCGCGCGGGACCAACGACAACGACAGCCGGAAGGAGCTCTTCGCGAGCGGCGCCGCGACGGCGGTGACCGATCTCGTGACCCTGGTCGGCATCGTCGTGTTCATGCTGGTGATCGACTGGGAGCTGAGCCTGGTCACCTTCACGGTCCTGCCGCCGCTGGTGCTCGCGGTGAACGTGTTCCGGCGCTGGGCCCGGGAAGCCTACCGGTCCATTCGCGTCTACATCGCCCAGCTCAACGCCTACCTCGCCGAGCAGGTCGCCGGCGTGCGCGTCGTGCAGGCCTTCGGTCGCGAGGCGGACTGCGAGGAGGAGTACCGGCTCGTGAACGCGGCCTACCGGGACGCGAACCACCGCTCCATTCGCTACGACGCGCTCCTCTACAGCGTGGTGCAGTCCATCAGCGTCGCCTGCGTGGCCATCGTCCTCTACTACGCGAGCCTGCGCGCCGGCTGGCTCGCCGACGACGCGGAGACGGCGGCCTACCTCGGCGTGGTGGTGGCCTTCTACGACTACATTCAGCGCTTCTTCATCCCCGTGCGCGACCTCGCCACGAAGACGACGATCATCCAGTCCTCCCTCGCGTCCGCCGAGCGCATCTTCAACCTCCTCGACTCCGAGGAGCCCGACGCCCCCGTCGCCGCGGCCGCCGAGTACCCGCAGCGGGAGGAGGCGCCCTGCGTCGTCTACGAAGACCTGACCTTCGCCTACCGGGAGGGGCACCCGGTGCTGCACGACGTGAGCCTGGCCATCGGCCGCGGTGAGCAGGTGGCCATCGTGGGGGCGACGGGGAGCGGCAAGACCACGCTCACGGCGCTCGTGCTTCGCCTCTACGAGCTGGACGGCGCGTCGCCGAGCGCAGGCTCCCTTCGCGTCGAGGGCCGCGACGTGCGGGCCTGGGATCCCCAGGAGCTCCGGCGCCGCTTCGCCGTCGTGCCCCAGGACGTCTTTCTCTTCAGCGGATCGCTCCGGGACAACCTGGCCCTCGACGAAGAGGGCGCGAGCGACGACCGCCTTTGGGACGCCCTGCGTCGCGTCGGCGCCGAGACGCTGGTGAAGTCCCGGGGCGGCCTCGACAGCACCGTCGAGGAGCGCGGCAACAACTTCAGCGCCGGTGAGCGTCAGCTCTTGGCCTTCGCCCGCGCCCTGGTCCGCGATGCGCCGATGGTGATTCTCGACGAGGCGACGGCCAACGTGGACAGCGAATCCGAGGCGGCGCTCCAGGAGGCGGTCCGGGAGGTGCTCGCGGGCCGGACCGCGCTGATCATCGCGCACCGGCTCAGCACCGTGCGCCAGGCGGACCGCATCGTGGTCATGCACCATGGGCGCGTGGCCGAGGTGGGCACGCACGAGGCGCTCCTCGAAGCCGGCGGCATCTACGCGCGCCTGCACCGGCTCCAGGGCGAGGCGCCATGAACGGCGTTTTCTTGCGCCGACGCGAAATAGCGGGCGCGCGAGCTGCGTAGCGAAGGAAAGATGAACCTACTCGGCAACCTGGTCTGGCTGATCTGCGGCGGCTTCTTCTCGGCTCTCGGCTATATCGTCGGGGGCCTGGCTCTCTGCCTCACCGTGGTCGGCATCCCCTTCGGCCTTCAGTCCATCAAGGTGGGGCTCGCGACCTTCGCGCCCTTCGGCAAGGAGCTCCACGAGGCGCCGGAAGCCGACTCGCCGCTCCGGCTCATCTTCAACCTGATCTGGTTGGTTCTCTTCGGCTGGGAGATCGCGCTTTGGCACCTCATCTGGGCGCTCGTGCTGGCCATCACCATCATCGGGCTGCCCTTCGCCAAGCAGCACATGAAGCTTATCCCCATGGCCTTGCTCCCGCTCGGCCGCTCGCTCCGCTGAGCGCGGCGGGGTTTAGAAGAAGGCCGTTCCGAGCCAGAGCACGCCGATGCTCGCCGCCAGCACGCCGCTGAAGCGCAGCGCGGGCGCAACGCGCTCCGGGCGCTCCATCATGCGGACCACGGCGCCGCCCACGAGCGCCATGAGCGGGATCGCCGCCATGAGGTAGCCGCCGATGTAGGCGATGGCCGCGGCGCCACCGAGCGCCAAGGCCGGGAGCGCCGCGACGAGGTGGCTGGTGCCGGCAATGCCGTGAAGCAGGCCGAAGGCAAAGGCGCCGTGCTCGTGGCGCGCGTGGCGGCCCGCGATCGCGTGCTCCGGTGCGCCCACGGTCGCGTCGCGTACGTGCACGTGAACGTGCGCGTGGTCCTCTTCCTGATCGCCTTGGTGATGGTGGCCATGCGAGTGCACGACCACGCCGCGGCTTTGCCGGAGCGTCCAGAGCCCGAGGAAGATGAGCGAGACCCCCACGACGATCTCCGCGACGCCGCTGACCGCATCGACGTCGATGGCGATCACGTTCCGGAGCAGCACGCCGAGGCCGCCGAGCAGCACGACGCCGAGGCCATGGCCGAAGCCCCAGAGCATGCCGACGCCGAGGCCTCGGCGGTCACCGCGTCGCCGCGCTTGCGCGGCCAGCGGCACGACCGCGGCGAGGTGATCCGGCCCGGTCAGCACGTGCACGCCGCCGGCGGCGAGGCCGCCCAGGGCAGCGAGGAGGACGGCGGTGGTCTCGTCGATCATTCGTTGGTTCTTTCGCGCTTCCGGCCGCGGCTATTGGGCCGCTTCGCCTTCGCGGCGGAGGCGCCGGTGCTGGCCTCGAAGCCAGTCGAGCCAGCCGTCCATGCCGGCGCCGCTCGGGTCCCCGCGGCGCGCCGAGACCTCGAGAATGGGAGCGCCCGGCGCGACCTGCCGGACCGCATCGTAGGCCTTGTCCCGGTCGAAGTCGCAGGGCTCCGCCAGGTCGATCTTGGTGATGAGGACCAGGTCCGCGACGCGGAACATGTGGGGGTACTTCAGGGGTTTGTCCTCGCCCTCGGTCACGCTGAAGAGCACGACGCGCGCATGCTCGCCGAGATCGAAGAGCGCCGGGCAGACGAGGCTACCCACGTTCTCGATGAAGAGAACGGACCCCATCTCGGGACGGAGCTCCTCGAGGCCGCGCCAGACCATGTCGGCTTCGAGGTGGCAGCCCTTGCCCGTGTTGATCTGGAGCGCCCGGGCGCCCGTGGCGCGGATGCGCTCGGCGTCGTTGGCGGTCTCCTGGTCGCCCTCGAGCACGCTCGCCGGCAGCTCGAGGCCGCGAAGCGTCGCCTCGAGGAGCGTGGTCTTGCCCGCCCCGGGCGAGCTCATGAGGTTGAGCGTGAGCACCTCCCGCCCGGCGAACCACCCGCGGTTCCGCGCGGCCAGCTCGCTGTTCCGCCCGAGAATTCGGGCCTCGAGCGTCTCCACGGCGGCCACTCCGCTCTCGCCGTGCGTGTGGTCGGGCCCATGGTCGTGCGCATGGACGTGGCCGTGGTCGTGGTCATGCGCGTGGTCGTGGTCGTGGTCGTGGTCGTGGTCGTGGTCGTGCGCGTGGTCG
>JBCCAW010000129.1:0-12116 GCA_039814655.1 Myxococcota bacterium
CAGCGACTCCGCGGCGGCCCGCGCCGCCTCGTCGATGGACGCTGCCGGACCCGCCTCCGCCGCGGACTCTGCCGCCTCTGCCGCGGACTCTGCCGCGTCGTTCGGCGCGTTCTCTGCGCCGGTCCCTTGGGTGTCCTCGTCGTCGCCGGTCGTCACGTCCCACCTGCTTCCCAGGGCTTGCCCTGGGGGCGCCCTAGAGCGCGCGAAGCCAAGCGGCCACCGCGGATTCGCAGGTACCCTACGGCGGCGTGCGCGCGCGAATCAATGTGTCGAATCGGGGCTTTCCCCGCTTGGGGACCCCCCTGTCCCTGGGCAGGGAGGGGTGTTGACGCCCGTGAACATGCTCCCCGTGGGCCTCGGCTGCATGCGCCTCTCGACGGACGCCGAACGGGATCGCGAGCGGGCGCTGGCCACGCTCCGCGCCGCCCGGGAGGCCGGCGTCACGCTCTTCGACACGGCGGCGGCCTACGGGCACGGGGAGCGCGACCGGCACCACAACGAGGAACTGCTCGCGGAGGCCTTCGAGGACCGCGCGGGTTTGACGCTCGTGACGAAGGCCGGCATGGCCCGCCGGGGACGGGGAGCGAAGGCCGGCTGGCTGCCGGACGGCCGGCGCAAGGCCCTCTTCAAGGACGCCGAACGGAGCGCGCGGGTGCTCGGCCCGCCGGACTTGCTCCTGCTCCACGCCCCGGACCCGCGGACGCCGCTCGCGACCAGCGCCCGGGCCCTCGCCGCCCTCGAGAAGCAAGGCCTGGCCCTGGCCGTGGGCCTCGCGAACGTCACGCGCACGCAGCTCGACCAGGCGCGGGACCACATGGACGTCGCCGCGGTGCAGGTCGCGCTCTCGCCCTTCGACGACGAGGCCGCCCATGGAGGCGTCGTCGCGCGCGCGCAGGCCCTCGGCATTCCGGTGCTGGCCCATTCGCCGCTCGGTGGCCCGGCGCGCCGGGGCCGCGCCGCGCGGGACGAAGAGCTGGCCTTCCTCGCCGAGGCCCGCGGGACGACGGCCGAGACCCTCGTGCTGGCCTGGCTCCGCAGCCTGGGCGTGGTCCCCCTGCCCGGGGCGCGGCGACCGGAGACGGCCCGGCTGGCCGGGCACGCCGCGCGCCTCGTGCTCCGGGACGACGAGCGCGCGCTCCTCGACGAGCGCTTCCCCGTCGGGGCGCTCTTGCGCACGCCCAAAGGGAGCCGCCGGCCCCGGGCTCCTCGCGGCGAGGTGGTGCTCTTCGTCGGCCTCCCCGCAGCGGGAAAGTCGACGCGAGCGAAGGCCCTCGAAGGCGAAGGCTACCTTCGCTTGAGCCGCGACGAGCGCGGCGGGAGCCTGGCCGGCCTCGCCCAGGCCCTGGGCGAGACCCTCGACGAGGGCGCCGGGCGCGTGCTCCTCGATGCGACGCACCCTACGCGGGCCCAGCGGAGCCGCGTGGTCGAGACGGCCTGGTCCCGCGGCGCCGGCGTGCGCTGCCTCTGGCTCAAAACGGAGCTCGGCGAGGCGCGGAAGAACGCCGTCGCACGCATGCTCCAGCGCTACGGCGAGGTGCTCGGCCCCGAGGCCATGAAGGCCGCGCAGAAGACGGACCCGACGGCCTTCCCGCCACGGGCCCAGCAGCGCTACCTTGAGGTCTTCGAGCCGCCGCAGGACGACGAGGGTTTCGAAGCCATCGACGTCGTGCCCTTCGACCGGCCGCCGCGCCCGGGGACGCGCCGCGGGCTGCTCGTCGAGCTGGCCCAGCTCGCGCCACGCTTCCCGGGGCCGCTCGCCCTCGAGGCTCTCGAGGCCGCCGAGGCGGACGCGGTGCTCGTCTTCGGCTGGGTGCCCGGCGTCGATGCGGAGGCCGCCCGGGAAGCCTTCGCGCCGGCGGCGGCGCGCGGCGCCGAGCTCGCGCTCTGTGCTCACGAGGCCGGGCCGCTTCGCTGCTGGTGCCGCCCACCGCTGCCGGGCCTCGTGCTTCCTTGGCTGCTCCGCCACGACGTCGGTGCGCTGGTCGCCCGGACGACCAGCGCGGGCGGGCGGGCCCTGGCCGAGAGCTTCGGCGCAAGCGTGCGCTGACGCGACGCGCGGCCCCCGGGACAAGAGGTAGGCTCGCGGCGATGGCCGCGCTCCCGAGCTTTCCCGACGAGTTCAACCTCGCCCACTACTACCTGGACGCCCGCATCGAGGAG
Source organism: Myxococcota bacterium (assembly GCA_039814655.1). Lineage (GTDB taxonomy): Bacteria > Myxococcota_A > Polyangia > Polyangiales > Houyiibacteriaceae > CALCTH01. Next base: position 2,161 of record JBCCAW010000129.1, read on the forward strand.
GGTCGCGGCGACCGCATCGCCGTCGCCGTCGGCGACGAGGCGCGCAGCTACGCGGAGGTGCAGGCCCGCGCGAACCGGGTGGCCGACGCGCTCCGCGCCCGCGGCATCGGCAGCGACGACCGCGTGCTCATGCTCCTCTACGATGGCTTCGAGTTCGTCGAGGCCTGGTTCGGCCTGCTCAAGGCCGGCGGCGTGTTCTGCATGGCCAACCCGCTCGGCACCGCCGCGGACTTCGCGTACCTGCTGGCCTACACGCGCTGCCGCGCCGTGATCGCCGATGCCGAGGTCATGGACCGGCTCGCGCCGCTCCTCGCCGACCACCCGGAGTGCCACGTGCGCTGGATGGTGGGGCCCGGCGAGCTCCCGGAAGGCTTCGAACGCTTCGAGGAGGCGCTCGAAGACGCGAGCCCGGAGACGCGCAACGCGCGCACCTCGAAGGACGACGTCGCCGGCTGGCTCTTCACGAGCGGCACCACGGGCAAGCCCAAGGGCGCCGTGCACCTGCACCGGCACTTCGCCTTCAACACGGAGGTCTTCGCCAAGCGCACGCTCGGGCTCCGCTCCGACGACGTCTTCGTGAGCGTGAGCCGCCTCTACTTCGGCTACGCGACGGGCACGAACTTGATGTTCCCCTTCGCCGTCGGCGGAAAGGCCGTGCTCTTCCGCGAAAAACCCACGGCAGAGCGGCTCTTCGACCACGCCGCGAAGCATGGCGTGACCGTGCTGACCAACGTGCCCGCCATGATCCGGCAGATGGTGGACAGCGAGCGGCACGACGACCTGGCGACGGTGCGCCTCGCGCTCAGCGCCGGCGAGGCGCTCCCGCCGCAGCTCTACGCCCGCTGGAAGGAGCGCTTCCCGAGCGCGGAGCTCTGCGACGGCATCGGCTCGGCGGAGATGTTTCACATCTTCATCACGAACCGCCCCGGGGACGTGACGCCGGGCAGCCTCGGCCGCCTCGTCGAAGGCTACGAAGCGCGTGTCGTGGGCCCCGATGGAGAGGACGTGTCCATGGGCGAGATCGGTCGGCTCCATATCGCCGGGGACTCGACGGCGCTGTGCTACTGGCGCCGGCAAGACGCGAGCCGCGACACGTTCCAGGGCCGGTGGTGCATCACGCAGGATCTCTTCCGGCAGGACGAGGAGGGGCGCTTTTGGTACGCGGGGCGCGCCGACGACATGCTGAAGGTGCGCGGCCAGTGGGTCTCGCCCCTCGAAATCGAAGACTGCCTGGCCACGCATTCGGCCGTGCGCGAATGCGCCGTGATCGGCGTGCCCGACGACGCGGGCCTGACCGTGCCCAAGGCCTTCGTGGTCCTCCGCGAGGGGCGGGAAGCGTCCGATGCGCTGGTGGCGGAGCTTCAGGAGCACGCGAAGACGACGCTCACGCGCTACAAGTTCCCCCGCGAGATCGCCTTTCTTCCGGCGCTTCCGCGCAACGACCGCGGCAAGGTGATGCGCCGCAGCCTTCGATAGCCCATGCACGACGACCCGCCGCTGAAGCTCGCCCTGATGAGCTACGAGGAGGCCGAGGCGCAGCGCGGCGCGCTGGCGCTGCTGCCGACGGGCGCGACGGAAGCGCACGGGCCGCACCTGCCGCTGATGACCGACGTGATCATCAGCGAAGAGGCCGCTGTGCGCACGGCGCGCGCGCTCCGGGCCGAGGGAACGCCCGCGGTGGTCTTGCCGCCGGTGGCCTATGCCGTGACCGAGTACGCGGCGGACTTCGGTGGGACCATCAGCGTCCGCGAAGACACCACGCGGGCCCTGGTCGTCGACGTGCTGCTCGGTGCGCAGCGCGCAGGCTTCCGGGGCACGGTGCTCATCAACGCGCACCTCGAGCCGGCCAACGTGAGCGCCCTCGAGACCTGCCAGGCCGAGGCGACCGAACACGGGGCGCGCTGCGTCTTTCCGAACATCGTGCGGCGCCGCTACGCGGAGCGCCTCGGCGAGGAGTTCAAGAGCGGCGCCTGCCACGCCGGGAGCTACGAGACGAGCCTCGTGCTGGCGGCGCGGCCGGAGCTCGTGAAGACCGCGCGCATGGCCACGCTCGAGGCGAACCCCACCTCCCTCGTCACCGCCGCGCGCGAGGGCAACACGACCTTCAAAGCGGCCGGCGGCGACCAGGCCTATTTCGGCTTCCCCGCGGACGCGAGCGCCAAGGAGGGCGAGGCGCTCTACGCCGAGCTCGTGCGCATCTACTGCGAAGCCGCGCGCAGCCTCGTCTGAGCGTCAGGCGCCGCCGCTGCCGCGCTCGAAGGCGTCGCGCACGTCGAAGGTGCCGCCCAGGGCCTCGAGGTGGAGGTAGAGCGTGGCGAGGTACACGCCGAGGGCGACGAAGTCGCCATGGAGCTGCTGGCCGGCCTCTTTGCAGCGGAGAAAGGCCTCGTGGAAGGTGCTCCGGAAGGCCGCCACCTCGAAGCGCACGGCGCGCTGGTCGCCGTCGCCGAACTGGCGCCGGAAGACGTCTTCGGCGGCGACCAGGTCGAGGGCCTCGAGGGCGCTCTGAAAGCGCGCTTCGTCGTCGCGATAGAAGCCCGCGTAGAGGTCGCGCATGGCCGGCAGGAAGTCCTCGGCCCAGCGCACGTGGAGGTTGCCCGGGTCCCAGCGGAGCGTCTCGCCGAGGGCGACGGACCGCTCCGGGCGGAGATCGAGGAGCGTGACCTCGCCGGCGTAGAGCTGATGAAAGTAGAGTTCGAGGAGCCGCTGGCCGCGGGCCTGCCGGTCCGGATCGCGGCCGGCTGGCGTGGCTTTGGCGAGGGATTGCGCGTCGTCGTCGAGAACGATGGGGAGCCCGGACATGCGGAGCGCGGCGCCGCGGGCCTCGCGCGCTTCCTGCGCTCTTCGCGTGCTGCGCATGCTCCCGGCCAGGTCCTTCACCGCCCCCGCGACGCGCCCCGCCGGCAACACCTCGAAGAAGGAAGGCGAGACCACGTCGAGGAGCATCGACCACTCGGTTCCGCGCAGGAGGCTCCAGATCATGCCGGGACCGTAGGGCCAGGGCGGCTCCGGCGCCCGCCGGCGCACCTCAGTCGATGCGGGCCAGAGGCACGCGCGTCTTTCCGCCGCGGTAGGCGCCGGAAGCGGAGAGCTGCTCGCGGACCAACGCATGCTCGGCGCGCGGCGAGACCCCTTCGTGGAGCGGAAGCAGCTCCTGGCCCTCGGCGCCGAAGGCCGCCAGAGGCACACGCACGTGACCCTGCCCTTCCGGGTCCGCGGCGAGGCGACGCACCTTGGCGCCGAGCACGCACCCGGTGCCGAGCAGGACGAGGCCCAGGGCCAGGAGCCCGAGAGGCACCGCCGCGGGGACGAGCGGCTCGGCGCGGCCGGCGGCGACCAGCGCGGCCAGTCCGGCGGCCAGCACCACCGTCAGGCCCACCACCCGCGCCGCCTCGGATCCCCCGGCGAGCGTCGGTCGCTCGCGAAGCCGGCGAAGGCGCTCGACGGGAATGGCACAGACGACGCCGTAGAGAAGGCCCAGGGGCGCGCCAAAGGGCAGGCCGAAGAAGCCGCCGAGCACCAGCGCGCCGAAGGTCTCCCGCAGGGAGCCACCCTCCACCAGCTCCACGAGGAGCAGGCTCGACGCGCAGTTGAGCCAGCCGAAGAGCGTACAGAGAAGCACCGTCACGAAGGGTCCTCGGCGCAGCCTCAGCGACGTCGCGAGCGCCAGGGCGACGAGCACCGTGGTGCTGACCCCGACGGCCACCAGGCGAAGGAGCTGCTCCCGCCGGTCCGGGTCGCACCGCTCGTCCCCGAAGCAGTGCAGCGGCGCGAGGGCGATGTCCTCCACCGCGACGCACGAGAGCACGCCGCCGACGAGCGCGAGGGCCAGAAGCGCCAGGGTAACCACCAAGCCCGAGCCGGCATGTGTCGGTAGGCCGCGAAGGCGAAGGCCGCGAAAGCGAAGGCGCAGAGCAAGCACGGGAACACATACGCCGGGACGCTCCCGGGTGTTCCCTGGCTCGGGTCCGCCCTTCGGTCTTGCCGCTGCGGTCCCAACGCTCCCGGACGGCTTCAGAAGAAGGCCTGAATTCCCGTCTGCGCGCGCCCGAGAATCAGCGCGTGAATGTCGTGCGTGCCTTCGTAGGTGTTCACGGTCTCGAGGTTCATCACATGCCGGATGACCCCGTACTCGTCGACGATGCCGTTGCCGCCGTGCATGTCGCGGCTGACGCGCGCGACGTCGAGGGCCTTGCCGCAGTTGTTGCGCTTCATGAGGCTGATGAGCTCCACCGGCGCGCGCCCCTCGTCCATGAGCCGGCCGAGGCGGAGCGCGCCCTGGAGCCCCAGGGAAATCTCCGTCTGCATGTCGGCGAGCTTCTTCTGCACGAGCTGCGTGCCCGCCAGCGGCTTGCCGAACTGCGTGCGGTCGAGCGTGTACTGGCGCCCGGCGTGCCAGCAGAACTCGGCGGCGCCCATGACGCCCCAGCTGATGCCGTAGCGGGCGCGGTTGAGGCAGCCGAAGGGACCGGCGAGGCCGCGCACGTGCGGCAGCAGGTTCTCCTCCGGCACCGGGACCTCGTCCATGAGGATCATGCCCGTGACCGAGGCCCGGAGGCTCATCTTGCCTTCGATCTTCGGGGCCGTGAGCCCCTTCATTCCCTTCTCGAGCACGAAGCCCTTGATCTGCCCGTCGTGCGCGTCGCTCTTGGCCCAGATCACGAAGACGTCGGCCACGGGCGAGCTGGTGATCCAGGTCTTCGCGCCGCTGAGCGAGTAGCCGCCGGCCACGCGTTTGGCCCGCGTGACCATGGAGCCCGGGTCCGAGCCGTGGTCCGGCTCGGTGAGCCCGAAGCAGCCGATGAGCTCCCCGCTCGCGAGCCCCGGCAGGTACTTCCGCCGCTGCTCCTCGGTGCCGTAGGCGTAGATGGGGTGCATCACGAGCGAGCTCTGCACGCTGGCGCAGGAGCGGAAGCCCGAATCGACGCGCTCGATTTCCCGGGCGATGAGCCCGTAGGCCACGTAGCTGGCCCCGGCGCCGCCGTACTCCTCCGGGAGCGTTGCGCCGAGGAGGCCGAGCTCGCCCATCTCCGGGTAGATGACCGGATCGAAGGACTCGGTACGGTTCCAGGCGAGGGCCCGCGGCGCGAGCTTCTCCTGCGCATAGGCCCGGGCCGTGTCCCGGATGAGCTTCTCCTCGGGCTCGAGGAGCTCTTCGAGAAGAAAGGGGTCGTCCCACTTCAGCGGGCTGGGCTTGGCGCGGCTGTCTTCGGGGGTCATGGCAACACCTTGGGGCCAGCGGCCCCGCAGAGAGAACGGCAGTATGGGGGAGAAGCCGTCCGCGGGAAACGCGGCGAGGAGGAACGCGGCGGGGGGGGAACGCGACGCCCGCGAAGAATCACGCTGCCGCGCGCGATCCGCTTGATGCGCACGGCCTACCCCCCCAGCCTGCGCCCCATGCGCGTCGCCTGCCTCGGTGGAGGCCCGGGAGGCCTCTACACCGCGATCTCCCTCAAGCTCCGGGACCCCTCGAACGAGGTGGTCGTCGTGGAGCGCAACCGCCCGGACGACACCTTCGGCTGGGGCGTGGTGCTGAGCGACGAGAGCCTCCGCAACCTCGAAGCCAACGACCCGGTCAGCGCCGCGCGCATCCGCGAGCACTTCGCCTACTGGGACGACATCGCCGTGCACATTCACGGGCAGCGCATCGTGAGCGGCGGCCACGGCTTCTGCGGCATCGGGCGCATGAAGCTGCTGCAGATCCTCCAGGAGCGGGCCCGGGAGCTCGGCGTGGAGCTGATCTTCGAGCGGGAGATCGCCTCGACGGACGAATTCCGGGACTTCGACCTGCGCGTCGGCGCGGACGGGCTGAACTCGAAGACCCGCCGGGAACACGAGGCCCATTTCCGGCCGGCCATCGACCAGCGTCACTGCCGCTTCGTGTGGCTGGGCACCACGCAAAAGTTCGACGACGCCTTCACCTTCCTCTTCGAGAAGACCGACAAGGGCTGGGTGTGGGTGCACGCCTACCAGTTCGATGCGGACACGGCGACCTTCATCGTCGAGACCGACGAGGAGACCTTCGACGCCTACGGCTTCGGCGAGATGAGCCAGGCCGAGTCCATCGCCGTCTGCGACGAGATCTTCGCCGAGCACCTCGGCGGGCACCCGCTGATGAGCAACGCGAAGCACATCCGTGGCTCGGCCTGGCTTCAGTTCCCCCGGGTGCTCTGCGAGCGCTGGCACCACGACGACATCGTGCTCCTCGGCGACGCGGCGGCCACGGCGCACTTCAGCGTCGGCTCGGGCACGAAGCTCGCCCTCGAGAGCGCCATCGCCCTGGCCGACTGCGTCACGGAGGAGCCGGATCTCGCCGTGGCGCTCCAGCGCTACGAAGACGCGCGGCGCCTCGAGGTGCTCCGGCTGCAGAACGCGGCGCGCAACAGCCTCGAGTGGTTCGAGCAGGTGCACCGCTACCTCGACTTCGATCCGGTGCAGTTCAACTACTCGCTGCTCACGCGAAGCCAGCGCATCAGCCACGAGAACCTCCGGCTCCGGGACGCGGTCTGGCTCGCCAGCGCCGAGGGCTGGTTCCAGGAGCGCGCGCACCGCGAAGCGGAGCGCGCCTGGGATGGCGAAGCCCGGCCGCCCATGTTCGCGCCGCTCAAGCTCCGCGGCATTACCCTCGACAACCGCGTCGTCGTGTCCCCCATGGATCAGTACAAGGCCGTGGACGGCTGCCCCACGGACTACCATCTGGTGCACTACGGCGCGCGGGCCCAGGGCGGCGCCGGTCTCGTGTTCACGGAGATGACCTGCGTGTCGCCGGAGGGGCGCATCACGCCGGGATGCACGGGCCTCTACACGGACGCGCACGAGGAGGCCTTCACGCGCATCGTCCGCTTCGTGCACGAGGAGACCGGCGCGAAGATGTGCCTCCAGCTCGGCCACTCGGGCCCCAAGGGCTCGACGCAGCTGGGCTGGGAGACGATGGACGCGCCCCTCGCCCATGGTGGCGAACACGCGAACTGGGAGGTCATGGGGCCCTCGCCCATCCCCTGGTCGCCGAACAACCCGGTCCCGCGCGAGATGACCCGCGACGACATGGAGCGCGTGCTCGCCGAACACGTGACGGCCGCCAAACGGGCCGCGCGCTGCGGCTTCGACATGCTCGAGCTCCACTGCGCGCACGGCTACCTCTTGAGCAGCTTCCTGACGCCGCTCACGAACCGGCGTACGGACGGCTACGGCGGAAGCCTCGAAGAGCGCCTGCGCTACCCGCTCGAGGTGTTCCAGGCCGTCCGTTCGGTCTGGCCCGAGGACCGGCCCATGAGCGTGCGCATCAGCGCCCACGACTGGGTGCCCGGCGAGGGCAACGAGCCGGACGATGCCGTCGCCATGGCGCGCGCCTTCGCCGAGGCCGGCGCGGACCTCATCGACGTCTCCGCGGGGCAGACCTCGACGCGCGCCAAGCCCGTCTACGGGCGCATGTTCCAGACGCCCTTCAGCGACCGCATCCGCAACGAGACCGGGCTGCGCACCATGGCCGTGGGCAACATCTATGAGCCAGACCACGTGAACTCCATTCTCATGGCGGGGCGCGCGGACCTCTGCGCCCTCGCCCGGCCGCACCTCGCCGACCCCTACTGGACGCTGCACGCGGCCACGGCGCTCGGGCACACGGGCGCCGTGCGCTGGCCCCTCCCCTACGAGCCCGGCCGGGACCAGGCCGAGCGCCTCGCCCGGCGCGCCGACGCGGCGGCGGACGCAGCCCGGGCCAAGGCGTGAGCGTCGCGGGCCGGCACGCGCTCGTGACGGGTGGGGGCACGGGCGTCGGGGCCGCCCTGGCGCGGGCCTTCGCCGAGGCCGGCGCCCGGGTGAGCGTGGTCGGCCGCCGCGCCGAACCCCTGGAGGCGCTCGCCGCCGAGCACGAGGCTATCGTGGCCGTGCCCGGTGACGTGACCGACGACGCGTCCATCGCGGCCTTCGTAGCCGGCGCCGAGGCGGCCCACGGGCCCGTCGACGTCGCGCTCCTCAACGCCGGCGTGGCCGAGAGCGCGCCCTTCCTGAAGACGTCCCGGGAGCACTTCGAGCGCCACCTCGCCGTGAACCTGACGGGCGCCTTTCTGCCGGCGCAGGCCCTCGCCCGCGGCATGGTGGAGCGCGGCTTCGGCCGGCTGATCTTCGTGGCCTCGACGGCGGGCCTCGTCGGCTACCCCTACGTCGCGGCGTACTGCGCGGCCAAGCACGGCGTGGTGGGCCTCGCGAAGGCCCTCGGCAAGGAGCTGGCCGGCGCCGGCGTGACGGCGAACGCGCTCTGCCCGGGCTACGTGGAGACGCCCATGCTCGCGCGCACGCTCGCCAACATCGTGGCTACGACGGGCCGGGACGAGGCCGCCGCGCGCAAAGCGCTCCTGCGCCAGACGCCCCTCGGCCGCTTCACGGCGCCGGAGGAGGTCGCTACGGCTGCGCTCTACCTCGCGAGCGAAGCCGCCGCGGCCGTGACGGGCACCACGCTCTCCTTGAGCGGCGGCGAGGTATGAGGCGGCGAGGCGGCGCGGTATGAGGCGGGAGGAGGAACGGATGACGGGGACGAAGGCTCCAATGACACGCCGCTCGCTCGCGGGGCTCGCGCCCGTGCACTTCGACTGGCGCATGGACGGGCAGGTGGCCGTGGTTCGCCTCCGGCGCCCGGAGCGCAAGAACCCGCTCACCTTCGAAAGCTACGCCGAGCTCCGGGACACCTTCCGGGACCTCGCTTACGCCGACGACGTACGCGCGGTGGTGCTCGCGCCGAACGAGGGCAACTTCTGCTCCGGCGGCGACGTGCACGACATCATCGGGCCGCTCGTGGCCATGAAGAACGCCGGCGACATGAAGGGCCTGCTCGCCTTCACGCGCATGACCGGCGATCTCGTGAAGGCGATGATCCACTGCCCCCAGCCCATCGTCGCCGCCGTGGACGGCATCTGCGTGGGCGCCGGGGCCATTCTGGCCATGGCGAGCGACCTCCGCTTCGGCACGGCGCGGGCGAAGACGGCCTTCCTCTTCACGCGCGTGGGCCTCGCCGGCTGCGACATGGGCGCCTGCGCCCTGCTGCCGCGCATCATCGGCCAGGGCCGCGCCGCGGAGCTCCTCTACAGCGGCCGATCCATGAGCGCCGAGGAGGGCGAGCGCTGGGGCTTCTTCAACCGGCTCTGCGACCCGGCCGAGGTCGAGGCCGAAGCCGTCGCCTTCGCCGCGCGTCTCGCCGAAGGGCCGAGCTTCGCCCACGGCATGACGAAGACCATGCTGCGCCAGGAGTGGTCGCTCGGCCTCGACGAGGCCATCGAGAGCGAGGCGCAGGCGCAGGCCATTTGCATGCAGACCCAGGATTTCGAGCGCGCCTACCACGCCTTCGTGAAGAAGGAGCGCCCCCGCTTCGAGGGCGACTGAGCCATGCCCGACGTCAGCTTCCTCCACTGGCCCTTCTTCGAGGACCGGCATCGCACCTTCGCCGAGGGCCTCGAGACCTGGGCGAAGGAGCACCTGAGCCACGCGCCGGGCTCGATGCCGCCGCACGGCGAGAGCGTCGCGGACAACGACGCGGCCTGTCGCCGGCTCGTCCGCGCGCTCGGCGACGGGGGCTGGCTCCGGGTGACCGCGCCGGACCCGGACGCCGCCGAGGACGACCCGGCGGCGCGCCTCGACGTACGCACGCTCTGCCTCGCGCGGGAGATTCTCGGCCGCCACGACGGCCTCGCAGACTTCGCCTTCGCCATGCAGGGCCTCGGCATGGGGGCCGTGAGCCTCTTCGGCACCGCGCCGCAGCGCGCGATGCTTCGCCGTACGCGCTCCGGCGACGCCATCGCCGCCTTCGCCCTCAGCGAACCACGCTCGGGCTCGGACGTGGCCAACCTCGAGACCCGGGCGACGCGCGACGGCGAAGGCTGGGTGCTCGAGGGCGACAAGACCTGGATCAGCAACGGCGGCATCGCGGACCTCTACGTGGTCTTCGCGCGCACGAGCGATGAGGG
>JBCCAW010000864.1:0-1550 GCA_039814655.1 Myxococcota bacterium
CCAGCGGCAAGAACGCGAGGGCGAGGACCGGGGCTTCCAGCGCGGCCAGGCCCAGGAAGACGAGCAGGCCGGCCACGGCGGCGTCGCGTCGCCGGCCCCGCGCGGCGGCGACGGAGCTGGCCCAGAGCAGCGCGGCCACGCCGAGAAGCTCCGGCACACGCTCGAGGAGCGGGCCCCGGGGCAGGGGCCAGGCGTAGAGAAGCGCCGCGGCGGCGATGGCCAGCCCGGGCACCGGGTCCGCTTGCGTGCCGGGTGGCGGGCTCCCCGCGGGCGCCGCGCGCGCGAGCCCAGCGCCGAAGAGGCCGAGGCAGAGCAGAAAGGCCAAGAGCCCCGCGTCGTCGCCAAAGGCCACGGCCGGGGCGAGGAGCACGGCGGGCAGCAGGGGCGTGCGTGGCCAGGGGCCGAGGCGGCTCTGGCTCAGCTCGGTGCGGGCGTCGCTCCGGAGCCCGGTCAGGTCGTCGCCGGCGCTGAGCTGCCCCGAGGCGGCGAAGGCGGCCGCTCGGTAGGTCGGACCGCGCCCGAGGTGCGCTTCGAGCGGGTGGTCCGAGGCCGCGATGGCCCAGGCGAAGCCGAGGACGGCCAGCAAACCACCGGCGAGGGCCCGTCGCCCGGCCCCGAAGCCCTCGCCGGTCCGCGGGCCAGCCCGGCGCCGGCGGCCGCAGCGAATCACGAGCTGACCCAGGAGCCGAACGCTCTCGGCCAGCGCCGGTAGACAGAGCGCGAGCGCGGGCCAGTGGAAGCGGTCCCCTTCGTAGACGTAGACCGCGAAGACCAGCTCCGTGAGCACGAGGCCGACCGCCGCCGCCAGGGCCACGAGCGGGCGACGCCAGCACAGCGCCAGGAGCCCGGGAATCGCCAGGGCCATCACCGGGAAGAACGCCGAGAGCCACTCCCAGTTGCTCTCGAGGCCCAGGAGCAGCTCGCGGTTGAAGAGCTCGAGGTTGGCCGTGACGCGCAGCTCGCCGCCTTCGCGGATGAGCGTGCGCGTGTAGCCCGTGTACCAGGGCCGGCCGAAGACCCAGGCGTTGACGGCCCCCACGGCGGCGAGCGTCGCGGCGCCGGCGCCGAGGGGTGTCCGGAGGGCCCGAAGCCGGGCCCAGCCCCGGGCCCCGCGGACCGAATCCAACGCGAGCAGGACGAGGCTGGGGAACCAGAGCAGCGCCGTGGGCTTCAGGCCGACGGTGAGCGCGAGCAGCACGCCGGCGACGGCGCCGCGCCCCTGCATGAGCGCGGCGAGGCCGGCGAGCCAGAGCCCGAGCAGCGTCGTGTCGGCGTGGTAGCTGTAGGCGTAGCGAAAAACGCCCGTGCCGGCGACGAAGACGAGCGCCGCCGTGAGCGCGGCCGCGGCGCGAAGCGTGGCTCCCGGCGCATGGGTTGGCGCGCTCTGCGTCGGGTCGTGCGCCCTCGCGCCGCCGCCCGTCGCGCCGCCCCTCGCACCGCCGCCCGTCGCGCCGTGCGCGAAGAGCGCGGCCCCGGCGGCCGCGAGGGCGAGGAGCAGCACGTTGAAGAGCAGCAGCCCGTCGAGCCCGAGCCCGAAGAGGAAAGGTGCC
>JBCCAW010000624.1:0-3430 GCA_039814655.1 Myxococcota bacterium
ATTCAGCTCCACGGCGGCATCGGCGTGACCGACGAGCATGACGTCGGCCTCTACTTCAAGCGCGTGCATGCGCTCATGAGTCTCTTCGGCGACGAGCAGTTTCATGCCCGCCGCTTCGCAGCCCTCCAGAGGCGCTGAGCCCGTGCGCGTGCGCGCCGCCGAGGATGCGGACCGGCCCGCCATGCGCCGGCTCCTCGAGGAGGCCTTCGCCGAAGACCCCTTCGTGGGCTGGCTGACGAGCCATCAGCCGCGGCGGCGGCGTGCCTATGTGCGCCTCGTGCTCGACCGGCTGGCGTGGCGAAGGGGCTGCGTCGAGCTCTGCGAGGGGCCCGGGGGCGCGCTCTGCTCCGTCGCCGTGTGGATGCCGCCGGGCACCTGGGAGCTGACCCTCGTCGAGCAGCTCCGCCTGCTCCCCGCCGTATTCCGCGCCGTGGGCAGCCGGCGCTTCGGGGATGCCGCCGCGGCCAGTGAGCGTGTGGAGCGCCAGCGACCGACGGCGTTTTGGTACCTCGCGCTCGTCGGTACCGCGTCCGCGCACCGGGGTCGGGGTCACGGCCGGGCCGTGCTCACCCCCGGACTCGCGCGGGCGCGGGCCGCCGGCGTACCGGCGCTCCTCGACACGGGGGCCGAGGTCAACCTCGGCTTCTACACGCGCCTCGGTTTCGTGGCGCGGCGGCAGGTACGTCTGCCCTCGGGAGGCCCCTTGCTCACGACGCTCGAGCGGGTCTGAAGCCGGGCCTCGGGAGACTCAGCGGCACCAGGCGCGGCCCGGGTGCGGCGCTTCGCTCCAGGCCTCCCGGCGGTCCAGCCAGCGTTGTACTTCGGCGTGCAGGGGACCGGCCGCGGCCCGCGCCTCCGCCGCGCTCACCGTGGGAGCGCGAGGCCGGTCCCGTCGCGGTCGGTGCCCGCGCATGGTGAGGCCTTGGGCCGCGAGCGCCCGGCGCCGCCAGGGGTAGTGCGGGGCGGCGTCTTCGCAGCCCCCGGGGATGTCCTCGGGCGCGCAGAAGAAGCGCAGATGAAGGTGGTCGTCGTGCGGGCTGTTGGGCTGGCAGCTGATCATGGCGAAGCGCGCTCGGGTGGCGGGCCGGGCGCCGAGGCGGTCCGCCGCGGCGAGCAACGCCGCGCGAAGATGCTCCACCAGGAACACGCGCTGAAGCGGCGCGCCGGAGTCCGGCTCCCCCTCTAGGAGCGCTTCGAGGAAGCGCCAGGTGCGCTCACCATCGAAGGTGAGGGGCACGTCGTCGCCCGGGTCCCTCAAATCACGAAAGTCCACGCCGCGGCCGTCCGGGTCGAAGAAGGCCCCGACGGGCGGGTAGGGCTGGCCGTCTGGACCGCGCATGGCGAAGAGCACGTCCACGTCCCGGCCCACCCGGTGCGATCCATGGTGCGGAATGGGCCCGCCCTCGCGGTAGCCGAGGTCGTTGAAGACGATGGGGACGCGCCCGCTGGCGCGCCGCGCCGCCGCCAGGAGCTGTCGCACGACGTCGCCGGTAGCGAAACGGGCAGCGGGGTCCCGGCGCGGGTTGAAGATGAACCCGGGCCCGGAGAGGGGGAGGGCGACGCCGCCCTCAAGGCGACCGTCGTTGGGCCCGCCGACGGAGCGTGAGCGTCTCGTTTCCGTTTCCGTTTCCGTTTCCGTTTCCGTTTCCGTTTCCGTTTCCGTTTCCGTTTCCGTTTCCGTTTCCTGCACCCCGGCGCAGGCGACGGCGAGCAGCGCGGAGAGCAAGGCCGCGCGGCTCATGTTTCGACAGGCACGCGGGTCACGGTGACGTCGCGCTCCAGCTCCCCACGGCGTACCCGGAGCGTGACGCGGCTGCCCTCGGCGCCGCGGATTCGCTCGATCGCACCCTCGAAGCCGAGCGCCGGTACGGGCCGGCCGTCGACCGCCAGGATCGTGTCGCCCGGGGCGAGGCCCGCGTTGGCGGCGCCGCCTCCTTCGATCACCCGGCCTACGTCGAGACCCTCGCCGGAGGCCGCCAGCACCGCGCCGATGCCTACGAGCTGAAGCCGGGCTTCTCCTTCGCCTTCGCCGAGGGCCTCGAGGCGGATCTCGATGCGCGCCGGTTCGTCTGCCACGATCTCCAGCCCGCTGACGATGCGCGCGTGATGGCCCTCGGCGGTCACCGTCAAGGAGCGGCGACCGAGGCCGAGTCCTTCGAAGCGGAAGTTGCCGCCGGCGTCGCTCTGCGCTTCTCGCCGGAGCGCGAGTGGGGCCTCGGCTGCCACGCCTTCGAGGGTCACCCAGGCGCCCTCGAGCCGGTCGCGCCCCGTCGCGCCGCCGCGGATGACGCCCTGCAGACGTCCGCCGGGGGTGACGCGAAGCGCGCCGACGTCCGTCCATCGGCCCGCAGGCAGGTCGACGCGGAGCGGCGCGCTGGGCGCCGCGCCCTCCACGACGGCGCGAAGCTCGTACACGCCGCTGGCGAGGCCCCCGACCTCGAAGCCGCCGTCGTCGGCGTAGACCTCGCGGACGTCGCGCAGGCTTCGCTCAACCGGTCCGAGCACGGCGCTCCCGCCGCGCGCGACGGCCGCGGCGGGGGTTCCCTCGGGTCCGAGGACCCGCCCCCGGAGGCCCGACTCCTCGCCCAGCACGAGCTGCAGCTCGCTCGGGGCTTCGGCCAGCCGGCCTTCGCGAGCGTGCCCCGCGGCCCGGGCTTCGACCTCGTAGAGCGCCGCGTCGAGCGGAGCCAAGCGAAAGCGCCCCTCCGGGCCCGTCAGCGCTCGCGCCTCGAGCTGCAAGGACCCGTCGTCGGCCGCCGGCGTCGCCCGGACCAGCGCACCGGATACGGGAGCCCCGTCGAGGCCCCGCACCTGGCCCAGGATCGCGACCTCGTCGCCGTGGCCGGCCAGCACCACGCGAAGGCGACCGGCGAGCGTGGCCCGCAGGTCGACGCGGGCCCGTCCCCGGTGGAGCCCGCCTTGCGCGCGTGCCTCGACCAGCGCGCCTTCCGGGGCGTTCACACGGCTCTCGCCGGCCGCGTCCGTCGGCGCCGGCGTCTCCACGGGAAAGGGCCGCCCCGCGGGTCCGAGGACGCGAAGCTCCGCGTCGGGGACCGCCGCGCCTTCCCCGTCGACCACTTCCACGGTCAGCCGCTGCGAGGGCTCGAGGCTCACGCGTAGGCCGCGCACGACGCGGCCGGCGCGCGCCACGAAGCGAACGGGACTGTGGCCCCAGCTCGGGGCCCAGGGCGCGAAGCCGGGCGCGTCGACCGCCGCCAGCTCATGCGCCCCGGGCGCCTGTGCGTTCAACACGAAACGCCCTGCGGCATCGCTGCGGACGCTCTGGCTCGCCCCGTCTCTCAGGAACGTCAGCTCCGCGCCAGGGACCGGCGCCGCCGTCCCGCGGACCCGGACCTCGCCTTCGAGGCGCCCGTGGGGCGCGTCGGGCGCGGCGCTTCCCTCGGCCCTCGGTGGGCGGAGCTCCGCCGGG
>JBCCAW010000587.1:0-3800 GCA_039814655.1 Myxococcota bacterium
TCCCGCAGGCCGAATGGCCACAGCTCACGAGCGCCGGGGGCCTGCCCGCCCCGGCGACGCTCCCGGGCATCGGCGCCAACGGCAGCGGCGCCTACGGCAGCGGCGCCTACGGCAGCGGCGCCTACGGCAGCGGTGCCAACGGCTCGGCGCACGGCGCTGGGGGCAACGGCGCGACCGGCGAGCCCTCGCTCTCCGTCTACATGCCGCCGGACACGGAGCAGCTTCCCTTCGTCGACCGGCGAAGCACGCCGCCCTCCGCGGAGGTGCTCGCCGCCAACGAGCTGCAGGGGCGGCTGACGGCGCTCATCAACGCCTACCGCGTGCGCGGCCACCTCTACGCGGACCTGGACCCGCTCGGGCTCCGGAGTGGCCCCGCGGACCACGAGCTCTTCCTCGAACGCTTCGGCCTGGCCGGCGTCGACCCGAACACGGTTTTCAGCACCGGAGACATGGCCGGACCGGCCACGGCGACGCTCCAGGAGATCATCGACCGGCTCTCGCGCACCTACACGCGCAGCGTGGGAGCCGAGTTCACGTTCCTCGAAGACCGTGAGGCCCGGGACTGGCTCAAGGAGCAGATGGAGTCGACGCAGAACCGCATCGACCTCGACCGCGACGACCGCATCCGCCTGCTCACGAAGCTCACGGACGCAGAGATCTTCGAGCAGTTCCTGCACACGAAGTTCATCGGCGCCAAGCGCTTCTCCCTCGAGGGCGGCGAGAGCGTCATCCCCATGCTCGATCAGCTCGTGGAGCGTGCCGCGGAGCAGGGCGTCGGGGAGATCGTGCTCGGCATGGCCCACCGCGGTCGCCTCAACGTGATGGTCAACATCATGGAGATGGACGTGCGGGACATCTTCGCCGCCTTCGCCGACGAGGACCCGGAGCTGCACATCGGCCGCGGGGACGTGAAGTACCACCTCGGCTATTCCCTCGACCGCCCGACGGAGTGCGGACGGGACGTGCACATCACCCTCGCCTTCAACCCGAGCCACCTCGAGTTCGTGAACCCGGTGGTCGAGGGGCGTGTGCGGGCCAAGCAGGACCGCAAGGAAGACGTCGACCGGCGCACGGTGCTGCCGCTGCTCATTCACGGCGACGCGGCGTTCATCGGCCAGGGCATCGTCGCGGAGACGCTCAACCTGGGCGAGCTCGGTGCCTACCACACCGGCGGCACGATCCACGTCGTCATCAACAACCAGATCGGCTTCACGACCATCCCCGAGGACTCGCGAAGCACGCGCTACTGCACGGACATCACGCGCATGCTGCGCTGCCCCGTGTTCCACGTGAACGGCGAGAACCCGGAGGCCGTGGCGCAGGTGGTTCGCCTCGCCGTCGAGTACCGGCAGCGCTTCCAGCGGGACGTGGTCATCGACCTCTACTGCTACCGGAAGTACGGACACAACGAGGGCGACGAGCCGCGCTTCACGCAGCCGACCATGTACGCCGCCGTCGACGCGAAGAAGACCGTGCGCGAGGTCTACATCGACCGCCTCGAGGGCAAGGGATACGTCACCAAGGACGAAGCCGCGGAGATCGAGAGGCGGCGCCGCGCCGTACTCGAGAAGGCGCTCGAGGAGACGAAGGCCGGCGACTACGCGCTCGTCCCGGGCTCGGGCAAGGGCGTCTGGGAGGGCTACGAGGGAGGCCCGGACCGGGAGGTGGACGACGTGGACACGGGCGTCGACCGCGCGACGCTCGAGGCGCTCCTGACGAGCCTCACGGAGACGCCGGAGTGGTTCACGCCGCACCCGCGCATCAAGCGCTTCCTCCTCGACAAGCAAAAGAAGATGCTCGCGAGCGGCGAGGGCCTCGACTGGGGCACCGGTGAGAACCTGGCCATGGCCAGCCTCCTGGCGGCCGGAACGCGCGTTCGGCTCACGGGCCAGGACGTGCGCCGGGGCACCTTCAGCCATCGGCACGGGGTCATCTACGACGTGAAGACCGGCCGCCGCTACACGCGCCTCGGGCACCTCACGCCGGAGCAGGCGGGCCTCGAGATCTACGACAGCCCGCTCAGCGAAGCGGGCGTGCTGGGCTTCGAGTTCGGCTACTCCCTCGACTCGCCGGATGCGCTCGTCGCCTGGGAAGCGCAGTTCGGCGATTTCGCCAACGGCGCGCAGGTCATCATCGACCAGTTCATCTCGAGCTCCGAGGACAAGTGGCACCGGCTCAACGCGTTGGTGCTGCTCTTGCCTCACGGCTTCGAGGGCCAGGGGCCGGAGCACTCGAGCGCGCGCCTCGAGCGCTTCCTCGCGCTCTGCGCCGAGGACAACATGTTCGTGCTCAACTGCACGACGCCGGCGCAGATCTTCCACGCGCTGAGGCGCCAGGTGGTCCGCCCGGCGCGCAAGCCGCTCATCGTGATGACGCCGAAGAGCCTGCTTCGGCACCGCAAGGCCGTCTCGACGCTCGACGACCTGAGCTCCGGGCGCTTCCAGCGCGTGATCGGCGAAACGGACGCGCGCGTGGGCAAGGCGCGCAAGGTCCTCGTGTGCTCGGGCAAGGTCTACTACGACCTGCTCGAGGCGCGGGAGGAGCGCGAGGCCTTCGACGTGGCCATCGTGCGCTTCGAGCAGCTCTACCCGCTTCGGGAAGAGGAAGTCGCCGCCGCGCTCGCGCCCCACGGCAAGAAGGCCGAGGTGGTGTGGGTGCAGGAAGAGCCCTGGAACATGGGCGCCTGGTTCTTCATTCAGGCGCGACAGGGCCTGATCTTCGGTGGCCGAAAGGTGAAGGCCTGCGCCCGCCCCGAGAGCGCGAGCCCGGCCACGGGCTCCGGCGCGAGCCACAAGCTCGAGCAGCGCCGGCTCATGGACCAGGCCTTCGCGTAGCTCGCGCTAAGCGACATGCGCAAACCCGTGCCCGTGCCCGTGCCCGCCCATCTCGGCGCGAGCACGACGCTCGCGGACATGTATCGCACCCGATAGTGGCCACGTAGCCAGTCGCTGGCCGCGCTCGATTCACGGACGCAGGGTGGGTTCGCCGCGTCTCACCGGAGAGGGCCCGCTTAGCCGATGGTCGCTCGTCGTGCGGCGGCCCGACGTCTACTTCGGCTCGGACCGCCCCGGGGAGCTCCGGCTGGTGCTGACCCCGCCACCGGCGCTGCTCCAGGCCGGAGGCGGGGACACGAAGCTCCTGGCGAAGGAGCTGCTCCGGAAGGCCGCGAAGGGCGAGGCGCAGGAGAGCCGGGAACACACGCGCCCGGCCCTCGGCCCGGACGCGCTCCGGGCGATGCATCCGTGGTCGGAGCCGAAGACGCTGGTGGAGTCGGGTGGCCGACGGGTTCCGCGCTGGAAGGTGGGCGGCAGGGGTCCGGAAGCCCAGGCGCTCCGCATCCGGGCGGCGAAAGAGTGGAAGAGCTGGAAAGGCGGCTACTGGGGCAGCCTCGAGGAATGGCCCGAGAACCGTGAGGTCCCCTTCCCCCACGGCACCTACGAGATGCGCCGCTTCCACCGGGCGAACGTCGCCGACCCGGTCCCCGGCGCGGTGCTCTCGGCCCCGGGCAACCCGGGCGCCATCGAGGCCGTCAGCCGTGACGCGCTGCGCGAGGCGGCGCAGGCCGGCATCGACGAGAGTCTCCACGTGCTCCGGAGCGCGCAGGAGTACGAGGCCGCGAACGCCGCGCGCGGCGAGCCGGAAGAGCGCCACCGTTTCACCAAGCGGAAGCCGCGGACGGACGCGCCGAGGCTCATCGTGAAACGCGACCGCCGCCGCGGTCGGCCGAGCCCATGGGCGGATGCGCCGCGGGACCCCGAGGACCCCCTCGACCCAGGCTGCTGAGCGCAGCGGGCCGACGA
>JBCCAW010000230.1:0-8660 GCA_039814655.1 Myxococcota bacterium
GCCTTCTCCGGCGTCGTCTTCGCCACGCGCTCGAACTGCGCCACGCTCTCGTTCTTGTCCTGGCTTCCCGCCGCGTCCCGGTGAAAGCGCGCGTTGCGGACGATGTTCGTTTGAATGCCGCCGGGATGCACGACGAGCGTGTGCACGTTCGTGCCCGCCAGCTCCTGGCGCACGGCCTCGGTCATGCCGCGCACGGCGAACTTGGTCGCGTTGTAGGCCGCCTGCCCCGGGTAGCCGATGATCCCGAAGACGCTGGACACGGTCACCAGGTGCCCGCGGTCCCGGCGCAGGAAGTGCGGCAAAAACGCCTTCATGCCGTGCACGACGCCCCAGAAGTTCACGCCCATCACCCACTCGAAGTCCTCGTAGCTGATGGCCTCGAAGGTGTCCGCGACCGTCACGCCGGCGTTGTTGATGATCGCGTCCACGTGCCCGTGGGCGGCGATGGAGGCCTCGGCCCACGCAAAAACGGCCTCGCGGTCGGACACGTCGAGGGGCTGCGCCGTCACGCGTCGGCCCTGGCGCTCGACGGCGGCGCGCACGCTCTCGAGGCCTTCGGCGTTCCAGTCCGCCAGCGCGAGGTGCGCGCCCCGGGAGGCGAGCTCGAGCGCGAGCGCCTTGCCGATGCCCGATGCGGCTCCGGTGAGCGCGACGACCTGATCGCGAAAGTTCCCGGTCTTCTCGTCGCGCTTCACTTCGTTTCTCCATCGCTAGGAAGCCCGGCCATCGCCGCCGCCTCCCGGGCGGCCGGCAGCACCGCGTCGTAGGCCGCGGCGTTGCACGCGAAGATGTCGCCGTGATTCGCCATGTCCGTGGAGCCGCCGTAGCGGAAGGGCTTGCCGTCCATGCGCGTGAAGCGGCCCCCGGCGGCGCGCAGAATGGCCTCCGGCGCGCAGGCGTCCCAGGCCGACGCGCGGTTCGAGGGATGCACGTACACGTCCGCCTCGCGCTCGGCGATGAGCCCCACCTTGAGCCCGACGCTGCCGTGCGGGCGCTCCTGCGTGATGCCGAGGGTCTCGGCGAAGTGCCCCGTCGCGGCGTCGCGGTGCGAGCGGCTCGCCAGCATGCGGAGCGCGGAAGGCTCCGCCGTGTCCGTCACCCGGAGCGGCTCCCGCGCCGCCGTGCCCGCGAGCACGCCGCGCGTGAGCCACGCGCCTGAATCCACGATGCCCGTGTAGAGCTTGTCCTTCGCCGGCTGAAGCACCACGCCGAGCCGGCTCTCGCCATCCAGCGTCAAGCCGATCATCACGGCGAACTCGCCGTTCTTGGCGATGAACTCTTTGGTGCCGTCGAGCGGGTCCACGTACCAGCAGCGCCCGGCGCGAAGCGCGTCGCTCCGGTCCGGCGACTCTTCGGCGACGACGCCATCGTCCGGGAAGGCCTCTCGGAGCCCGGCGACGATGAGCGCGTTGGCCTGCGCGTCGGCGTCGGTCACCGGATCGCGGGGGCTCTTGTACGCCACGGTGAAATCCTTGGCGTACACGTCGAGGATGAGCCGGCTCGCCTCGATCGCGAGCTCCGTGGCCGTCTCGAGCTCTCGCTGCAGCGTCATGGGGGCGCTCTACCACGTGCTCCCGGCGGCGCCGTCCGGTCGCCGCGCCGGCGTCGCTACCGCCGATTCGACCGCTGCCGCGTGGGCTCGGGCCTCAGGGCCCGACGTCGACGAAATCGGCGTCCGGGTCGAGGAAGTCCGCCACGTAGTCCGCCAGGTTTACACCGCCGGCCTCGGTCTCCGTGAGGTTTCCGAGGAACGTGTGCACGGTGCCGGGGACGTAGAAGGTCCGCACGTTCTCGTAGGGCGCGAGGAAGCCCCGCAGCGCGTCCACCCCGTCGGCGAACATCTCCTCCGAGTAGGCGTCGACATCACCGCGATCGCACATGGGCGAGAGACCCCAGCTGTAGAAGGTGCGGAATACGTTGTCCGACACGGCGGTCACGTAGGCGAAGCGCCGGTCCGGATAGCGCTCGGAGAGATAGGCGTAGATGTTGACGATGCCTCCCCCGTCTTCCTGGCACTCGCACTGGGGGCAGCCCTCGGGGAAGGGCGGGGACCACTGCTCGCGCAGCGTCGTCTGTTGGCATGGCGCGAGGAACTCGTCCGTGAGCACGGCGCCGGCGTCGTTGAGCATGTTCACCGGCGTGCAGCCAAAGGCGTTTTGCACCTGCTCGTAGTTCATGAGCGCGCCGAGACCGCCGGCGCTCGAGCCGGTCAGGAGAACGTCGGAGACGCCGTCGAAGGTGGGGACGACCCGGCGCAGAATCGCTGCCACGTTCTCCGAGCCCACGTGCACCTGACCCGTGACCGAGCCCATCTCGTTGGCGCCCGCGAACACGTCGCCGCTGCAGTAGGGGACGTAGACGAAGTTGAAATCCGCCACGGGGTTGTCCGCGTCCGTGCGGTCGAAGGGCAGGCCCACGAGACGCCCGGCGGCGTCTCGGTCGAACTTCGTCTCGTCGTAGCCGTTGAGGTTGGCCACGGCGGTGAGGCACGTGGTGCGGTCGAAGCACGCGCCGCCGCCCTCGAAGAAGATCATCAGCCGGTCCGAGTCCGGGTTGAGGTTCACGCCGATGCCGAAGGGCGTGCCGTTCATGCAGCGCGTCTCCGGGAAGGGCACCCAGGTCCAGGTGTTGGCCTCGGCGGTGATCGCGTCGCCGGCCTCGATGGCCGTCGCCATGCTGCAGTCGAAGGGCTCGGGCATGGGCGGGCCCTCGGGGCACATCAGCTCCATGTCCGGCTCCATGCCGTCGAGCGCCATGTCGTCCGCCGCCATGTCCCCGGCCCCGAAGTCCTCGTCGACCATCGACATCCCGTCGTCGTCACCACACGCGAAGAGCTGCGACGCCACGAGGAGTGCGCTGAGCAAGGAAAAGTGAAGCCTCATTCAGCGAGCATCACTCCATTTCCGGCGTATGTCGAGAGTCACCGCCGGATGGCGCCTCGGTGACGCGGGCGCGCGCCCGCCTTCAAAGACGGTGGCGCAGACGAAGCAGCAGCACGCCGGCGCCACCGTGCCGTTTCGGCGCCGTCACGAAGGCCTCCACCAAGGGCGCCGCGCCACCGTCCTTCAGGGCCTTGATGACGGCGCCTTCGAGCACGCCCTGCCCGCCTTCGCTGTGTCGGCCCTTGCCGTGAATGAGCGCCAGCGTGCGCCGGCCCGCGCGATGCGCGCTCCGCACGAACCGGTTGATCTCCCGCGCGACCTCGCCGCGCGCAAAGCCGTGCAGGTCGAGGCGCGCCTCCGGCGTCAGCTCTCCGGCGGCCAGCAGGCGAAGCGTGCGGTCCGGGGCCCCGCGCCTTCGCCCCTCGACGCCGCCGTCCGCGTTGCGGCGCACGTCGATGGTCGTGCCCCCGGCGACGAGCCGGTCGAGGCGCGCCCGCGCGGCTTCCTCCGCTGCCTCGGCGCGCGCGGCGACCTGCGCGGCGTTCCGTGCCTTCGGCGAACGGGCCGCCGCGGAGCGCGCGCGCTTCGCGTCGCTCCCGGCCTGCGCCGTGCCCAGCGGCCGCACGCCGGCGAAGGCCTGGTGAAAGGCTGCGCGGTCTTCGTAGGCGTAGCGCTCGATGCCCTGGCCTGCGCGCCCTGGCGTGGGCACGGCGGCGCCCGGGTCCACGCCGCCCGGGTCCACGCCGCCCGGGTCCACGCCGCCCGGGTCCACGCCGCGCCCCGGTGTGTCGTCCCGCCGCCGCGCCGGGGCCTCGCTGCGGCGGCGCGTCACTGCCGTGGCCGCGGCGCGCTTCGGCTTCTTCGGGACCTTTACGCCCATTAGCGACGCGAAGGGCGAGGCGAGCTTGGCCGGCGCCTTTCGCGGCGCGCGATGCGACGCGCCTGGCTCCGAGGCCGTGTCCGCTTCGTCCGAGGTCGCGTCGGCTTTCCGCTTCTTTCGTCTGGCCACGCGGTGCCCCTCGCGCTCAGGCCTCGAAGGGGCGCAGCAGCGCGCCGAGGGCCGCCGCGGTCTGGCCCAGGGCCGCGCCGCGGTCGCTTGCCGGCGCGGCAGGTTGGGCGAGGAGCACGAGCGCCAGGGAGCGGGTCACGGGGACAGCCACGTCCGCCGGGTCTTCGTGTGCCGGGTCGAGCTCGCCGGCCGCGGCCACGAGGTCGCCGCGCTGGTTCATGAGCAGCACGCCCCGCACGCCGGGCGTCGCCGCGAGCTCTTCCAGATGGCGCTGCAGCGTCTCGAGCTCGGCCGCGCCGGCGCGGCGTCGGGGCGCCGGGGCGCTATCGGGGCCGCTCTTGGGCGCGTTCGGCACGGGCAGCGGCGCGAGGCAATCCCGGGCGGCCGTGGCGACCTCCGCGGGCACCTCTTCCCAGGTGCCGGCGGAGTGCGCGGTCATGCCCGCCGTGCGGGCGTCGCGCGTGACCGCCTCGAGGAGCACGCGGAGCCGCGCGCGCCAGCGCTGGCCGTAGGACGACACGGGCGCGATGGCGTCGTCCAGGGCCTCGAGCGCTTCCCGGCAGCCGCCAATGGTCGGCCGCACGCCGGACGCCGTTCTCCAGCTCCGGTCATCGGAAAGCTGGCGCACCACGTCCAGCCCATGCGCGATCCGCTCTCGCTCCACGCCCCGCAGCCTAGCCCCGGCTGGCCCTCTTCTGCACGTCGCGCAGCACGGACGCGCCCGCGAGACCGCGAGCACGCCTTCGCCTTCGGACGAAAATTGCGAGGAGACCCGCCGCCAGAAGCGTCGGCGCGGGGTTACCGCCGGCGTCGCATCGGCAGCCGCCGCCGGCGCTCGTCGTGAGGCCGGGGACGCAGGCGTCCGCGCGGCCGCCGCGCGGCGCGAAGTCGCAGGCGTCGCCCAGGGCGCCCTCGGCGTAGACGGCGCAGATGCCCGCTTCGTCGTCCGCGCTCAGCTCCCGCTTGTCGACCTCGACGCGGAACTGCCCGGCGCCCACGAAATCCGGCGCGGCGCAGGCCCACATGGTGGCCTCTTCGTCGTCCGGCGTATGCCCGAGGCCGAAGAAGTGGCCGAGCTCGTGCGTGATCACGTTGCCGAGGTCGTGCGTGCGCGGGTCGCCGACGAAGGCGCAGCCCGTGGCCGGGCAGTCCACGAAGAGAAAGCTCCGGTTGCGAAGCCGGTTGCCGTCCTCGTCGAAGACCGGCTGGCCGTTCTCGTCCACTCCCGGCTCCGTGCCTTCGTTGATGATGAGGTCCGCGTCGAAGATCTCGCCGCTCGTGGTCCCGAACCAGGCTTCGGTCACGGCCAGGGCGCCGCTGTCGTAGCCCGCGTCCCCCCACTCCGTGCCCGTGGCAAAGGCGATGACGTTCGCGTTGCGCCCGCCCTGGTCGAAGGCCGGCGCGTCGCAAGACACGGGCGGCGCCTCCATGACCTCGAAGCCCGGCGTTCGGCCTCCGCAGTCCACGCCGGTCCACTGGTCGAAGGCCCGGGCGACCAGCGCCCGGACGTCCTCGAAGGGAACGTCGAGGGAGCCGTCCTCGTTCAGCGCCCACTCGAGGCAGGGACGCGACCAGCGGATGCGGAGGGCTCGCTCGCCGCGCGACGTCGTGCAGACCGGGTCCTCGTCGAGGCCGCGCACGGGGCAGTTGCAGAGCTCCTCGCAGGCCGTGCCGGGACGCGAGCGCTGCGGCAGATCCGTCGTTTGGCAGAAGGCCGCGGCGGATGCCGGGCCGAGGGCGACGCTCGCCAGCGCGAGGGCGGCGGCTGCGACCCGGGGAATCATCACGGCGCGCAGCATCGCTCGGGACCGGCGCGGCCGCCAGCGTGCGCGCGCTTCAATCGACGTAGCCGAGGGCGCGGAGCCGGCGCTCGATGGCGGCCTCGCCGGCGCGGGAGGGCGACGGCGTCGGCTCCGGCGCCGGAGCCTTCGGGAGGGTGCGCGCTCGCGCCCTCCCGTCGTCCAGCGCCTCCCAGAGCACGCGGCCCATGGCCTCCGGCGGCACGGCGACGTCCATGCGGGCCAGCACCGTAGCCGTCGCGTCGGCGATATGCGCCGGCACCTCGCCCACGGGCCGGACCCGGGGGCCCGCCGCGACGAAGAGCCCGCGCTCCCGATGCGAGCCGGGCAGCGAGCGCCCCTTACGTCCGAGGTGCTCTTCCGGGGCGAGTCGCCGCCAGGGGCCCGTGCCCGGAGGCGCACCGGCCGAGGGCATCAGGTTGAGCGAATAGCCCGGCGCCGGGCCGCTCCGGTTCAAGCGGAGCAAGAGATCCGGCGCGCGTTCGGCATGCGGGCCATCGAAGAGTTCCTCGCGCCGCCACACCCGGGCCACCGCCGGCGCGCCGGTGAAGGGGTTGACCAGCGCCAGGAGCGCGTCGCGCACCGCGCGCGTCGCGGCCCGGGGGTCGTCCACGGTGCCCTGCGCGTCGCGGCAGCGAAGATTGAGCCAGACGCCGGGGAAGTAGTTGAGCTCGTCGCTGAAGGCGACGGTCTTTCTGAAGTCGATGGCCCCGAAGCGCGCCTGGCTCTCGAGCCAGCTCGGCAGGACGGCGCCGCCCAGGCGAAAGACCTGCTCGCGGAGCGCGGGCGGCAGGCGCGTGAGCGCCGCGTCCTTTACTGCCTGCGCCGCGCGACGCCGGGCCGGGGCCTCGCGAAAGCGGAGCAGGCCCGCGTCCGCGAGCGCCCGGTTCAGGTAGAGCACCTGGTCGCTGGCGCCGCCGCTCCCGTGGTCGCTCACGACGGTGATCTCCACGCCCTCGCCCGCCGCCGCGGCCAGCCTGCCGAGCGCGGCATCGAGCGCTTCGTAGACGCGGCCGAGGCCCGCCTGCGCCTCCGGCGAGGCCTGCGCCGGGTGCCGCGGCGAGGCCGGGTCGTGGTGGGCCCAGAGGTGATGCGACGCCGTGTCGCTCTCGCCGAAGTACACGGCGAAGAGATCCCAGGCGCGCGTGCCCGTGAGCGCCCCGTCCATGAGCGCGAGGGCCAGCTCGAGCTTGCGCGCAATGCGGCGCTCGAGGGCCCCGGCGAGCGCCGCGTGCCAGCCCGGCGCCGCCGCGTCGAACTCGTCCACGTCGTCGAAGCGAAGGGCCCCGAAGCGGGCCTTCATCGCGTCGTGAAGCGAGGGCGGCCACACGAAGCTCCGGTCCGCGGCGAAGGCCACCGGCGCATCCCAGCCGCTCACGAAGGCGCCGTGCGTCAGGCGCTCGGGCGGGTAGGTCCCGGGAAAGGCCACCACGGCGCAGCGCAGGCCGAGCGCGTCCAGCCGCGCCGCCAGCGTCGGCGCCTCGCGCACCGTGCCCGCGGTGAAGCGCACGCGGTAGTCGGCGTCGCGCGTCGTGAAATCGAAGACGCCGTGGCGGCCCGGGTCCACGCCGGTCAGAAAGGTCGTCCAGTTCGGCAAGGTGGCCGGCGGCTGAACGCTCTCGAGGCGCGCCCACGCGCCCTCGCGCATGAGCCGGTGGAGCTGCGGCAGCCGCTCCGGGCCGAGCGCGTGGATTACGTCCACGTCGGCCCCGTCGAGGCCTACGATGAGCGAGCGAGTCGGCATGGGTGCATTCGAGGCCGGCGCGTTGCGAAGCGCCGCCATTGGGGTGATGCTGCGCGCGGAGGTATCGATGGTCACGCGTCTTTCCACACGGGTTGCTCTCACCATGTCCCTCGCGCTCCTGGCGCTCGCCGCCGGGTGCAGCTGGACGGAGATGCCCGAGGGCGCGACGGCGCCGCTCCTGGTTCACGACGTGACCATGGAGGGCGAGCTCGCCGGCATCACCATCGATGAGAGCCGCGTCCGCGCCGAAGGCTGGTGCACGGCCGACGGCTGGATGCTCGACGTGTACGCGCGGGGGATCGACGGGCAGGTGGTCCACGCCGCCTTCGACATTCACGGCATCCAGCCCGGCTGGACCCGGGACGTGGTGCTCGAGCGCACGGCGCTCGGCACGCTGGCCGACGAGGACGGCGGCCCCGGCGGCGGAACGGTGCTTGGCTGCGCCGGTCCGGAGACCGACGCCTGGGTGTTCGAGCAGCCGGCGCGGCTGGCCATTCTCGACGTCTCGAACCCCAACGGTGAGATGCAGGTGAGCTACGAGCTCACCTTCGACGTCAACGAAGGCGAAGACGTCGTGACCGGCCAATTCCTCGTGCAGATGCCGGTCACCGACTGAGCTTCTGCTGGCGCATGTGAACGACGCGACCTTTGCGGCGCGCTACGGGCCCTGGTGCTTCGTGGCCGGGGCGTCCGAGGGGCTCGGCGAGGCCTTCGCGCGCGGCGCGGCGGCGCGCGGCCTCCACGTGCTGCTCGCGGCGCGGCGCAGCGCCCTGCTCGAGTCCATCGCGTCGGACATCCGGTCCGCGCATGGCGTCGAGGCCGTGCCCGTGACCCTCGACCTCAGCCGCGCTTCCCTCGCCGCGGACGTGCGCGCGGCGACCCAAGGCCGCGAGGTCGGCCTCTTCGTGCACAACGCGGCCTATGTCCCGAAGGGCGACTTCCTCGAGGTGCCCCTCGAAGAGCACCAGCGCGCCGTGGACGTGAACGTGCGCGCGCTTCTCACGCTCACGCACCTATTCGGCGGCGCCATGGCCCGCCGGCGCCGCGGTGGTCTCGTGCTCATGAGCAGCCTGGCAGGCTTTCAGGGCACCGCCTGCGTCGCGAGCTACGCCGGGACGAAGGCCTTCGGGCGCGTCTTCGGAGAGGGCCTCTGGGAGGAGCTCGGCGTCGCGGGCGTCAACCAGGGCCGCGCCGTCAACATCGGGCACGACACGTTCCCCATCTAC
>JBCCAW010000221.1:0-8855 GCA_039814655.1 Myxococcota bacterium
ATCCGGGGAGCCGGTCGGCGCCGCTCGTCGTCGACCGCGCGCTCCTTCGGCGCTGGATGCAGCGGGTCCGGGGCGCCATGGGCGACGCCCAGCCCACGCTCGCGCTGCGGCGCACGGGCCTGACCGGCCGCGTGAAGGTGGCCTTCGAGATTGCCTCGGACGGCCGGGTGCTCTCCGTACGGCTGCGCGAAAGCGGCGGCCATGAGCTGCTCGACCAGGCCGCGCTCGAGTTCGCGCGAAGCGTTCGCCGCGTCGAAGCGCCTCCGGCGGAGCTCCACTGGTCCGAGCTCCCCTCCCAGCGCCGGCGCATCACGCTCCCCATCCGCTACGGAAGTTGACACTTCTTCGTCCAGCCGCGTTGACACTTTCCCTTCGCGGTGCCTAGCTAGCGCTCGCGAGTTGGGTGAGAGGCGGTTTCGGCCGCATCGAACAGGCGAGCCGGAGAGACAGCCGGTGAGCCGAGAGGGAAGCCGGTGAGATTCCGGCGCGGACCCGCCACGGTGATCGGTCAGGGTGCCCTCGCCACATGCCACTGGGCGTGCGGTCTACCGGCTGGGAGCAGCGACGCTCCCGGTGTGGTCGCCGCCTGGGAAGGCGGCGAGGGACATGGCCGGAAGCCCGGAGACCTGCCCGACCACGCGCTCCCTCAACGCCTCGGGGACGGCGGAGGGGAGACGTGGCGGGACCTCCAGGTCTCGAGGCGACCGATCCCGGCCGCCGCACCGCACCTCCCTTCGTCGCGCCCGGGGCTTCCGCCCCATGACTCCGGCCCTCCGAACCCTGCTCGCCTCCGCCGTCTTCGCGGCCGCGCCGGCCTACGCGCAAGCGGGCGGGTTGGAGGCGCGGGCGCGCGTCGAGCGCCCGCTCCCGGCCCACAACCCCCTCGACGCCACGGCCGCCGGTTCCCGGGCGGACTCCAGGGACGCCACCGCGGCGCTCCGGACCGTGCCCGAGCTGCTGCTCACGCTGCCTGGCGTGGACGTGCGTCAATCCGGCGCCTCCGGGGCGACGGCCTACGTCGCGCTCCGCGGCGCCGCCGCCAACCAGACCACGGTGCTGCTCGGCGACCTCCCGCTCAGCACGCCGGACGGCGGCGCCTTCGACCTCGCGCTCCTGGCCGGCCAAGCCTTCGGGAGCGTGGAGGTCTACCGCGGCGGCGCGCCGGTGTGGCTCGACAGCGGCGCCATCGGTGGCGTGCTCCGGCTCCGCCCGCGCGACGCAGGCGCCCCGCGCGTGGCCGTGCGCCTCGGCGCGGGCTCCTTCGGGCGCGTCGCCCTCGGCGCCGAGAGCCAAGTCTCCGGCCGCGGCTTTCGCCTCGCGACGGTCGTCGGCATGGACCGGGCGCGCAACGACTTCCCCTTCGACGACGACGGCGGCACCAGCCTCGATCCCGCGGACGACGGGACGAGCCGCCGGGTCAACGCCGAGACGGCGGGCGCCTTCGGTCTGAGTCATTTCGTGCTCGAGGTGGGGGACGCCGGCGAGCTCTCGGCCCTCGTCTTCGCCACGCAACGCCAGGGCGGCGACCCGGGTCCGGCGCAGAACACGGCCGAGCAGACCCGGCGCCAGGACATTCGCCTGCGGGGGCAGCTCGCCTACCTCCATCGCTTCGCACGCGGCCAGCTCCAGGTCGCGACGGGAGGGGGTCTCCACCAGCAGCGCGTCTCCGATCCGGCGCGCGAAATCGGCCTCGACTTCAACGAAAACGACGACCGCTTCTCGGACGTCGCGCTCCGCGCTGCCGGCACCCTCGAGCTCCTCTCCTGGCTCGAGGCGACCACCGTCGCGTCGCTCCGCTGGGCGGGCTACCGACCGGATAACCTCCTCGGCCCCGAGATCGACGACTCCCGGCGCGCGACGAGCACCGCGGCCGGTGAGCTCAGGGCGCACGGACAGGTCCGCGGCGTGGGCCTCGAGCTCCGGGCGAGCGCGCGCGTCGAGCACCACCGTACGGACGCGGCCGGGCTCGATCTGGGGAGGCAGCGCACCTACGCCTCGTCCTTGGCCCGCCCCACGCTCCGCGCTGGGGTCGCGGTCGCGCCGCTGCCGTGGCTTGCCCTCGTGGGGAGCGTGGCGACCGGGAGCCGTTTCCCGAGCTTCATCGAGCTCTTCGGGAACGCGGGGGCCCTCGGCGCGAACGAGGAGCTCGGCCCGGAGCGGAGCCTCGGCGGGGACGCGGGCGTCGTGCTCCGTGGGCGGCGCGGGCCCTTTCGCGGGGCCTTCGAGGCGCGCTACTTCGACCGGCGGAGCGAGGACGTGATTCGGCCGCGTATCACGTCGCAGGCGACCTTCGTCTTCCAGAATGCCGGCGAGGCGCGAAGCCGGGGCGTCGAGCTCGGCGGGAGCGCGCGCTTCGGGACGCACCTGACGCTCACGGGCACGATGACCCGCCTTCGGACCCGCACGGAAGGCGGCGCCGAGCTGCCGTGGCGGCCGTCGCTCTCGGCCCACGCGCAGCCCGAGCTCCACCTCGGTGCGCGCGGGCCCCTGAGCGACGCCGTGCTCTTCGCCTCCGTGCTGCACCGCGGCGCCTACTTCAACGACCCGGCGAACCTCGTGACCGTCCCCGGCCGCAGCTGGTTTGGCGCGGGGGTGCGCGTGGACTTCCGCCTAGGGCTCAGCGCGCTCTTCAGCGCGCGCGATCTCTTCGATCAACGGGGCCAGGACTTCCTTGGCTTCCCTCTGCCCGGCCGCCGCTACGCGGCCGAGCTTCGCTACGCGATGGAGCTGTGAACATGATCAACGGAAACGTGTTTTGGGCAGTGCTTCTCTCGGCGCTCGCCGTGGGCTGCGGCGACGACGACATGACGACGGCTCCGGACATGCCGGCCGACCTCTCCATGGACATGCCTCCGACCGGGCTGTGTCCGACGGGGACGCCGCTCCTCGAGGAGCTAGCGGCGCCGGCGTTTCTCGTGGTCGGCAGTGACTTCTCGGCCACGAGCGTGGGCGTGCTCGGAGCCACCGGCGAGGTGCTGGCCGATGCCTGGATCGACAGCGGCACCAGCGCGCCGGGCCTCGTCGCGACGCTCTCGGGGGACGTCGCGCTCCCCACGGACGCGGCGCCGGACGCGCTTGCGCTCGTCGATCGCTTTGGCACGGACGTGGTCACGCGGCTCTGCGCCGACGGCAGCCTCGTGGGCCAGGTGCGCCTGACGCCGGAGGCGACCTCGCTGAACCTCCAGGATGTCGTCGTGGTGGACGCCACCATGGCCTGGGCCTCGCGCCAGGAGGGCAACGGCGCCGCCGCCATGGAGCTCGACCGAGGCACGGATCTCATCGGTTTCGACCCGACCACGATGATGCCGAACGGCATGCGCGTGGACTTGTCCGCATTCGATACCGTGGCCGATGGCATCGACACGTCGACGGGCGACCCGGCCACGGACGTCGCCATCGGCGCGCGGCCGGCGCGCATGACGCGCGTGGGCGATACGATCGTGGTCGCGCTCGCTCTCCTTCCCGTCGACCTCTTCGGGGACCGCCGCGCCCACGGCCAGGGCACCCTCGCGCTCGTTGACGTGGCCACCGGCGCCGTCGAGGGCTACGAGCTGCCCGCGGGCCTGGCCAACTGCCTGCAGGTGCTTCCCGTCGCCGACTCGTCCACGGACGTGATCGTGGCCTGCCAGGGCTATGGCGACGCGGGCTTCGGCGACGTCGCGGGCGTCCGGGCCACCGCGGGCATCGTACGCCTCCGAATCGCCGGCGACGCGCCATCGCTGGTCGCGGAGTGGGTGGCCCAGGACGTCGAGACCACCCCCCTCGCCGGCTGGAACGTCGTGAGCCTTGGCGGCAATCGCGTCGCCACGGTCAGCGTGGGCGTGTTCGCCTCCGTGCCGGACGTGCTATGGGAGCTCGTCCTCGTCACCGATTCCTTCACCGAGCTGGCCCTCGGCAGCGATGCGGCGACGGGCTCCTTCGTGCTCGGTCAGGGCGCCTTTGCCAGCGACCTCCTCCTCGTCCCCGACGCGGAGGCCGGCACGCTCCGCCGCTTCACCGTCGGCGCGGCAACCACGGAGGGCGAGGCCATCACCGTGGGGCCCGCGACGCTCGCGCCGCGGAGCGTACAGGCGCTCTGATCGAGTAGAACGCTTCCATGAGCCATCGCGCCGTCGACCTCGTTCTCGAGGCCAAGGAAGCCCGCCTTCCTGACGGCGCGGTGGTGCGCCGTGCGCTGCCGCAGGTCCGCCGGCGTCTCGTCGGCCCCTTCTGCTTTCTGGACCATATGGGCCCGGCAGCCTACGGGCCCGCGCGACCGGTGGCCGTGCCGCCCCACGCCCACGTGGGCCTGGCCACCGTGACCTGGCTCTTCGCCGGCGAACTCGTGCACCGGGACAGCCTGGGGACCACGCAGTCCGTTCGCCCCGGCGAGGTGAACTGGATGACCGCGGGGCGCGGCATCGTGCACGAGGAGCGCTCGCCGCCGGGGGCGTCCGGCGAGCTGCACGGCATTCAGAGCTGGGTCGCGCAACCGGACCGCACCCGGGAAGGGCCGCCGTGCTTCGCACACCACGGGGAGCTGCCGCGCTGGGACGAGGAGGGCGTCGGCTTCACGCTCGTGGCCGGCGCGCTCGGCGCGCGACGCAGCCCCGTCGCCCTCGAGCACCCGACGCTGCACCTGGAGCTCTGCTTCGAGGCCGCGAGCGAGGTGCGCCTCGACGTCGACGCCGCCTTCGAACTCGGCCTCTACGTCGCCGAAGGGGCGGCCACCATGCAGGGCACGGAGCTGACCGCCGGCACGCTCGCGGTGAGCGATCCGGCCGAAGGACCGCTGACCCTGGCGAGCGCCATCGGCGCCAGGGCCGTGCTCCTCGGCGGCGCGCCCTTGGGCGAGAAGGCCGTCATGTTCGACAACTACGTCGGCCGCGAGCTCGGCGCGCTGCGCGAGGCGCACGCGGCCTTCCTCCGCGGCGAGCTCGGCCGCATCGCGTAGCCGCTCAGGACGGAAGCGCCGGGGCTCCGCCGCGAAGGAGCCGGGGCAGCATCCACGCTGTCGCGCGCAGTTCGCTCCGGAGCACGCCTTCGACCTTGGGCAGCCCGTCGTCCACGTCCGCCGCGCGCGAGTGATAGTTGAGGTGCCCCGAGGATGCCGGCAGCGCGCCGCGGTCTTCCCAGGTCGTCGACGGGATGAAGCTGATGCCCGCCACAGGGACCTGGAGGTAGCCGACGACCGGTGCGTCGCATTGGCCGCACAAGCCCCGCTTCACCGAGGCGGGCAGCCAAATGTGCCGCTCGAAGCGGAGCGCTTCGCGGCCCTTCGTGATCTTGGTCGTCCAGGTCCAGGTCGCCGTGATGTCGGCGAAGGGCTCATCGAAGCGGGCGTAGACCGATTGGCAGATCGTGCAGTGGCAGAAGAAGCGCACGGCCGGCGCGCGCGCGTTCTCGATGGTCACGGCGCCGCAGGGGCAGGAACCCTTCATGGCCCTAGACTGCCCGACGCGCGCTGCAGGGTGAAGCGCGCTTTCCCCGGGGTACCGCTCAGCCTGCGAAGATCTCCTGGAGCGCGAGGCCGACGCCCGCGAGGGACTCGCCGGCGATGAAGCCGGAGGCGATCACGATGAGAAAGGTAGCGCTCCAGAGCGGGACGAAGCGCCTCAGCGCGCTCCCCGCGAAGCTCCCCAGGCTGATGGCGATGCCGTAGGTCGCGGGGATGACGAAGGCCAAGCCCACGCTCGAGGGGCTCGGCACGTAGGCCCGCACCTTCTCCGGCAGCACCTTCTCGGCGATGGCCAGCACGATGCCGGCGAGGCCGCCCCAGAAGATGCCCCAGCGGGCGCTCTGCTGGAGCGCGTCGAGGCCGACCATGAAAAGCTCGGCGACGCTCTTCCACGCTGCGACGGCCGGCGCCGACCACTCCTCGGTGAGCAGCATGCCCGCCGGGTCCGGCACCAATATCAGGTAGCCCGCCGCGCCGAAGAGGGCGCCGGCGAGCACGCCGAAGACCTGCGCGATGGCCTGCCGCCGCGGGGACGCGCCGATGAGCAGCCCCGCCTTGAGGTCATGCAAGAGGTCGCCGCACTGGCTCGCCGCCCCGCCGGTCACGTTCGCCGTCATCAGGTTCGTCGCCGCGCTGCCGGGCGAGAGCACCCCGAAGAGCAGCTGCGTGACCTTTCCCATGGGTCCCACGGGCGTGATGTTGGTCTCACCGCTCACGCGCCCGGCGACCACGGCCAGCGCGTAGGTCAGGATCACGCCGAGCGCCGCCAGCCAGATCGGGATGCCGAAGAGCAGCACCTGCAGCGCGACCGCGAGCACCAGCGCGACGCCCAGGGCCTGCAGGTAGCGGTCCCGGGGCACGGCGTCGCGCTCGCGCTCCGTGCCTCTCTCCTCCTCGGCCGAGGGCGTCGTCTTGCCGCGGAGGGCCCGGACGATGCTCTTGCCGCTGAAGGAGAAGCTCGTGAGCGACGCCGTCACCATCATCGCGACGCCGGGCCAGAGCATCCACTTGTTCACGCTGCCGAACCATCCCGCGCCCTCGGCGCCCGGCGCCGCCCAGCCCGCGTCGAGCGCCATGGGCGCGAACACGCCCCAGGCGAGCACGCTGCCGAAGAGGATGGAGACGCCGGCCCGGAGCCCAATGATGGCGCCGACGCCCGGGAGCATGAGCGAGGGGTCGAGCGCGAAGCCCAGGTTCTTCGCCGTGTAGGTTGCCACGCCCGACGCGCTGCCCTGCTTGGCGGCGATGCCGAAGGGCAGCGGGAGCTTCGCAATGGGGGCGAGTTCCACCACGACCTTCCACACCGCCGCGACGAGGCCGGCGACGAGGAGCGCCCGCACCTTCCGGAGCGCTTCCTTGCCCTCGGCGTACATGCTCTTGAGCGTCTCCGCCGAGACGATGCCGCCGGGAAAAGGGAGGGCGTCGACGATGAGGAGCTGGCGCCGGAGCCCGATGCCCACCACCACGCCAACCAGGGCCACGCTGAAGACCCACGCCGCGAGCGCCGGGTAGGAGAGCTGCGTGCCGTCGATCATCGTGAGCGCCGGGATGGGCGCGACGAGACCGGCGCTGCTGATGGACGCGGCGCTGCTCGCGGCGGTCTGGTTGATGTTGTTCTCGAAGATGCCGAAGGGCTTCTTGCTCGCGGAGCTCCAGAAGCCGAAGCCCAGGAGCGCCGCGGTGATGCTCATGTTGAAGCTCCAGCCGATCTTCAGCCCCGCGTAGATGTTGCAGAGACTGAGCACGCCCCCGAGGACCATTCCGGTCCCGAGGGCGCGCGCGGTGAGCTCGGACCCGGTCGTCGCCATCCGCCGACGCTACCGCGCGCCTTCCGCATCGAGGAGCGCTCACCGGTCAGGGGACGCGCGCGGCCTGGCGTGGTTCGATTCCGGGCCTCGAGCGGACGGGACGAACTCGACGTCAGAGCCCGCCCTTGCCCGTCATGCGGCCGAGGATCTTCTGGAACTGGCGCACGCTGAGGTCCACGTGCTCGACCACGCGGCCGTAGAGCTGGGCCGTCGGCACGTTTCGCCCGCGCCGCTCCTCCTGGAGCACGGAGAGCTGCCACAAGATCACGCGCTCCACGCGCGTCAGGCCGTCACGCACGTCGGGCACCCAGTCCGGGTGCGCGCCCACCGCGTGCGGTCCGCCCTCGAGGGCATGCAAGACCGGTCGCTTCGACCCCTCGTCTTCCGCGCTCATCCCGGCCAGGTTCCGTACGGTCTCCGCTCGCGTCAAACACATGTCTGAGCTCTGCGCGTCTCGCCCCGCAGCGAAGGGGCTTCGCGGGTCTCACTCGGCATTGAGCCAGAGCTCACCGAGCTCGACCGCTACGGCCTCGAAGGGCTCGGCGCGAACTTCGCCTGGGCCCTGGTGCGTCAGCGCCAGGGACCATCGGCCGTCCTGCCACGCAAAGATCTCGAGGGTTTGGAGGAGGGGGTCCACGAGCCACGCGTGGCGCACCCCGGCCGCGCCATACTTGGGGAGCTTCCTCACCCGGTCCTTGCCCATGGTCGAGGGCGAGAGGACCTCGCAGACAAAGGCCGGGGCCGTCTCGATGAAGGCCTGCGACAGATCGAGGTCGGGGGACTCGCCGCGGCGCCAGCCCGCGAGGTCCGGCACCAGCACGTCCTCGCCGAGATGCAGCTCGGGTTCGAACAGAAGAATCCACCCGCCGGGGCCGCCGCGGCCGAGGTGAAAGGGCGTCCCGAGCAACATGCCGAGCACGGTGGCCGCTTTCGCGTGTGGGGTGGCCGGACGCGGCTGGAGAAAGAGGTCACCGTCGATCAGCTCGGCGACGTGGTGCTCGGGAGCGTCGAGCACGTCCTGGTACGTCGCCGATCGCCGGGCGGGAGCGGTCATGGGGAGCATCGTAGCAGCGAGGCTGCACGGGGCCTGTGACGCGGCGGGCGCAGGCACGACGGCCAGGGCACGGCGGCACGGCGTTGCGGGCGGGGCTTCGCGACGACGAGCGAAGAGGGCGTCACCAAACCCAGGATGACCGCCACAAGACCGCCAAAGTCTCCGACTCTCTCACTTACCACTGCGCCTCGACTCTTCCTTCGGGACGTCTTCTCCGCCCTTTCACCGTCCCCGCTCCTTCTCCGGGCCGACGCCGATGCCGACGCCGACGCCGACGCCGACGCCGACGCCGACGCCGACGCCGATGGTGCCAGCGTCGAGCCCAAGCCGTCGCGAGGCTGGTCGGCTCCGGTCGCCAGCACGTGTGATACCCGCCGCTGTCGTGTAGAACGAAGCGGAAGAGAAGAGAGGAGGAGGAGGAAGAGAAAAGAGGAGGAAATACGAATGCGATCAAATGAGACAGGAGAAAGAAAGCCAAGAGGGGAAGGACAGGCAAGCGATCGGCGGGATGGCGATGGGGGCAGGAGAATCGTGGAAAGAAGCGAGAGGAAGAGGA
>JBCCAW010000572.1:0-3883 GCA_039814655.1 Myxococcota bacterium
CCTGCGAGGCCTCGTCTCCGCCGCTGGGCTGCGCAGCGACGGGTCCCGCCAGCGCACCAGCCAGCAGGACCGCGCACGGGACGCGCGCCGTCGGGAGACACATGGAGATGGATCGTAGGGAAGCCCGCGCGAGAACGCCGGAAAGCCGCGCTTCAGGCGACGCCGGCGGCCTGCTCGAGCTCGCCGAGGGATTCCTCGAGGTGGTCGATGATCCGCTGCACGCTCGGGACCGTCGTGCGATCTGCGATGACCCCGAAGTCGAGCTGGTCCGCGTTGCTCAGCAGCGTGAAGTTGAGCGCGAAGCCGTGAAAGATCGCGCTGACCGGGTACATGCCGTCGAGGCGCGCCCCGTTCCAATAGCTGCGCTCGCGCGGGCCCGGCACGTTGGAGATCACGGTGCTGTAAGGCGGGAAGCGGTCGCCGAGCCCCAGCGCGCCGATGAGGAGCGGCGGCGTCTGCGTGAGCTGCGTGAAGAGCTCGATCTCCTTGGCGCTCATGCCGCGCAGGAGCTCCTTGCCCTCGGTCATGGACGCCCGGGTCGTCTCGAAGCGCTCGAGCGGGTCCTCGAGGTGCGTGGCGAGGTTGGCGGTGAGCGCCCCAACGGCGTTGCCCGTGGCGCCGTCGCGGGCGGCCTTGAGCGAGATGGGCGTCATGGCCGTCAGCGGCTGGTCCGGCAGCTCGTTGCGCGAGAGCAGGTAGCGCCTGAGCGCGCCCCCGCACATGCAGAGCACGACATCGTTCAGCGTGCCGCCGAGCGCCTTGCCCACGGCTTTGACGCGCGGCATCGAATAGCTCTGCGCAACGAAGCGCCGGGCGCCGGTGATCTTCGTGCTGAAGGACGTCTGCGGCGCCGTCCACCAGCTCGTGGTGAGCTTCTGCTCCTGCGGGTTCAGCCAGGCCTTGGCGTAGGTCTTGAGGCCCTCGAGCACGTTCCGACTGAGGCCGAGGCGCTCCCGGAGCACATCGGCGACGGCCTTCATCTCGCTGGCCGTGGGGGGCGCGCTGGGAGCCGGGGGCAGCGACGCGCGCTGCGCCTCCCGCGCACGCAGCGAGAAGGGGCTGTAGTCGATGCGCGTCGCCGGGTCCGGCGAGAGAATGCCCTTGGCCAGGCGTACGCCGCCGACCCCATCGATCACGGCGTGGTGCACCTTGGTGTAGAGGGCGATCTGACGCTTCTTGAGGCCCTCGATGATGTGCATCTCCCAAAGGGGCCGGTGCCGGTCGAGGAGCCCCTGGTGAAGCCGTCCGGTGAGCGCGAAGAGCTCACGGTAGCGCCCGGGTTGGGGCAGCGCCGAGTGGCGCACGTGGTAGTCCGGGTCGAAGCGGTCGTCTGGCTCCCAGTGGGCCGGCCCGGCGGGCCCGAGGCGGCCGAGCTTCAGGCGGTGGCCGAAGGGGACGCGCCATTCCTTCTCCTCGCGCCAGAGCGCGAGCTGCTCCCGGATGAACTCGGTCTCGTCCGCGCCCTCCGGGAGCGTGAAGAGGTAGAGGCCGCCCACGTGCATGGGCGTCTCGCGCGATTCCGCGAGCAGAAACCCGGCGTCGAGGGGGCTGAGGCGGCGCATGGGCCGAGCATAGAGGCTCCGGGCACGCCGGCGACAGGACGGCACGGGCGCGGGGTCACGGGCTGCGGTAGGAGGGGCCCATGCGCACGCTCTTGCTCCTCGCCGGCCTCCCGCTGCTCTGGCCCGCGCCGGCGCCGGCCCAGCGCTTTCCTCGGCCACCGGCGACCAACGATCCGCGCCTCGAGGAGCCGCCTCCCCGGCCCAGCGCCGAGGGCGCGCAGGAGCGGGCACGGCAGCTCTTCGACGCGATCAAGGCCGGGGACCCCACCCTGGGCCTCGCCTTTTTCATGCCCCGGGAGGTCTTCCGGCAGATCAAGGGCGTCGCCGACCCGGACCGCTTCTACGACCGCATGCTCGCGATGTTCGAGCGCGACGTGCGGGAGCTCCACGAGGCCCTCGGCACAGACGCGGAACGCGCGACCTTCCTGCGCCTGGAGCTTTCCCGTCGCCGCGGCTGGGTGGGGGTGCGCGAAGAGTCGAACCGCCTCCCCTACTGGGCCCAGCGCCACAACACGCTCGTCTACCGCGTCGGCGACGAAGAGCGACACTTCGAGGTCCGCACGCTGAACGCCTGGGACGGCGAGTGGTACCTGACGCACCTCTCGGAGTTCCGGCGGTAAACGGAAACGGAAACGGAAACGGCGCCGCGCCCTACTCCACGTCCTCCGGCCACGCGAACGCCCCGGCCGTCGTGCCCACGAGCTCCGTCACTGCCGTCACCGCCGTCAGGGGCACGTCGCCGTAGACGTGCGGGAAGAGGTCACCGCCGCGCGAAGGCTCCCAGCGCAGGTCCGGGATGGGCCCTTCGAGGCGGACCAGCACGAGCTCCGTCGCGTCGGCGAAGTGCTTCTCCGCGGTCTCCCGAACTTGATGCAGCGCGCTCAGGTGCAGGAAGCCGTCGGCCTCGTCCACGGGCGCCGGGGGCAGCGTCGCGCCCCGCGCCTCCCAGGCGCTCCGCGCCAGAATCTTGAAGAGGGGTCCGTGCGTCACCGCCGCGTGATAGCGCAGCTCGCGCCCTGCATCAGGCGTTCGTAGCGACCGGGCAAATCGTCCGGCGCCGCGTAGCGCGAGCCGGCACGGCGCGTCGATCACGGCGCGAGGAGGAGTGACATGAGCGAAAAGACCTGTGCGGTAGTGGGTGTGGGACCGGGCAACGGGGCTGCGTTCGCGCGGCGCTTCGCGGAGGCCGGGCACCCCGTGGCCCTCTGCTCGCGCTCGACGGAGTTCGGCGCCCAGCTCGGCGCGAAGCTGCCGACGCCAGCCAAAGCCTACGCCTGCGACGTGACCGACGACGACGCCATCCGGTCGACCTTCGCCGCCATCCCGGGCGACCTCGGCGACGTCGGCGTGCTCCTCTACAACGCGGGCTCCGGCAGCTTCACGGACCCGGACGAGACCTCCCCGGAGCAGCTCGAGCAGGCCTGGCGCATCAACGTGCGCGGGCTCTTCGTGGCCACGCAAGCCGTGCTCCCCGCCATGCGCGCGGCGGGAGGCGGCAGCATCGTGATCACCGGGGCCACGGCCTCGCTCCGCGGCGGCGTGAAGACCACGGCCTTCGCCCAGGCCAAGGCGGCGCAGCGGTCCCTGGCGCAGTCCCTTGCCAAGCACCTCGGCCCGGAGAAGATCCACGTCTCCCTGCTGATCGTGGACGGCATGGTCGACCTTCCCCGGACCCGCGCGGTCATGCCGAAGGCGCCGGACGACTTCTTCTTGAAGCCCGCGGACATCGCGACGACGGCCTACGCCCTGGCGACGCAGGCGAGCTCCGCCTGGACCTTCGAAGCGGTCGTGCGGCCCTTCGGCGAGAAGTGGTGAGCGCTGCCGAACGCGCCGGTGCCGCTCAGCCCGGGTCCGGCCCGTCCGCCGCCGCCTCGGCGAGGCGCGGATCCTTCGGCCCCTCGAGGGCCACGACCTCGACACCGTGGGCCCGGAGGTAGTCGACGCCGTTGGCGCCCAGGTAGCCGCCCTCCACGACGAGCACGCGCGCAACGCCGGCGTGGTGCAGGAGCTTCGCGCAGAGCGTGCACGGCTCGCCGGTCACGATGAGCCAGGCGCCCTGCGTCGCGACGCCGTTGGCCGCAGCGTTGCAGATCACGTTCATCTCCGCGTGGTGGCAACCGACCTCCATGCGCGTGCCGCTCTTCACGCCGAGCGTGTCGCGGAGGCACTCCTCGCCGCCGCAGAGCGCCCCGCCGCCCCGGGGGGCCGCCGTTGTAGCCATCCATGAGGATGACGTTGCGCTGCGGGTCGAGAAGCAGCGCCCCGAACTTACGGCGCGGGCAGTTCGAGGCCTCGGCGAGGGCGAGGCA
The DNA here is from genome assembly GCA_039814655.1 of Myxococcota bacterium. Lineage (GTDB taxonomy): Bacteria > Myxococcota_A > Polyangia > Polyangiales > Houyiibacteriaceae > CALCTH01. The sequence goes on from JBCCAW010000572.1 coordinate 3,872, forward strand.
TTGCTCGACGCG
>JBCCAW010000481.1:0-4770 GCA_039814655.1 Myxococcota bacterium
GGCTCTACGCCGTGCGCGCCCCCCAGGTCTTCGACGACTTGCGCCGCCTCGACACCGACAACGCCCAGGGTGAGCTCTACCTCACCGACGCCATGGGCATCGCCGTCGACGACGGCCGGCCGGTGGAGCTGGTGCGCCTCGAAGATACGGACGAGGCCCTCGGCATCAACGACCGCTTGCGCCCGAGGAGCGGCTTGCCGGGCTCGAGATCCATGTAGCGAAGCGCGCGCTCCACCTGCCCGCGAAGCTGCGCGTCGCTGACCCGCGCCGGATCGGGCACCGGCTCGTCGATAGCGATGCCCTGGCCCGGGTTCGTGCCCCAGGTGATGCGCGGCGCGATGGTCCGCGCGTCGAGGCGAAGCTCCCGATCGAAGGCCGCTTCCGGGTCCGTCGGCAGCGCGCGCCAGCGTTCGAGGGCCGCGTCCCAAGCCGCGCCCTTCGGCGCGCGCTCCTTGCTGGCGAGGTAGGCAAAGGTCGTGTCGTCGGGTGCGATCATGCCCGCCTTTGCACCGGCCTCGATGCTCATGTTGCAGACCGTCATGCGCCCCTCCATGTCGAGGGCCTCGATGGCCTCGCCAGCGTACTCGAGCACGTGACCCGTGGCTCCGCCCACGCCGATGCGCGCGATGAGCGCGAGGATCAGGTCCTTGGCCTCGATGCCTGCCGGGAGGCGCCCGTCGAAGCTGACCCGAAAGGTCTTCGGCCGGCGTTGGAGCAGGCATTGCGTCGCCAGCACGTGGCCTACCTGGCTGGTGCCGATGCCGAAGGCGAGGGCGCCGAAGGCCCCGTGCGTCGACGTATGGCTGTCGCCACAGCAGACGGTCATGCCCGGCTGCGTGAGCCCGCGCTCCGGGCCCACGACGTGCACGATGCCGTTGCCCTCGTCCCCGAGGGCGAAGAGCTCGATTCCGTAGCGCCGGCAGTTGTCACGGAGCGTATCGAGCTGGGCCCGGGCCGCGTCGCTGACGATGGCGAAGTGCCCGTCGCTTCCGCGCCGCGTCGGCGTCGAGTGGTCCATGGTGGCGACGGTCCGGTCGGGCCGCCGCACCTCTAGGTTCCGGGACGCCAGCTCGGAGAAGGCCTGCGGGGAGGTCACCTCGTGGACGAGGTGCAGATCCACGTAGAGCACCGAGGGGCGCCCGGGCTCCGCGGCGACCACGTGGCTCTCCCAGACCTTCTCGAAGAGCGTGCGTTCGGCCGAAGCGGCCTCGGCGTCCGTCGTCACGCGACGCCTCGCTCGGCGTGCTCTTCCATGGCGGCCTGCGCGGCCAGCACGCGATTGACCGCCGAGAGGTAGGCCTTGGCGCTCGCTACGACGATGTCCGTGTCGGTCCCGTGGCCGTGGAACACGCGCGCCTGCTCCCCGCCCTCCGGCACGAGGCGCGCGCGCGGGTCCTTGGGGCGAATGCGCACGCGAACCTCGCCCAGCGCGTCGATACCGCTCGTCACCGATTGAATGGCGTACTCGAGCAGGTCGACGGCGGCGGCTGCGCCGGTCAGCTGCGCCGCGACCTCGTCGATGGCGCGGTAGACGGCGTCCACGGGGCCCGTGCCCACCTTGGCGAGCACGTGCTCCTCGGGGGCGTCGGGGGCGCCGGTCTCGAGGCGCACCGTCGCCGTGGGCATGCCCAGGTCGCCGCAGGCCACCTGGAGCGCACGGAGGCGTATGCGCTCCACGGGCATGGCGATGTCGTCGCTCACGAGCGCCACGAGGTCGGCGTCGGTGATGGACTTCTTCTTGTCCGCCAGCTCCTTGAAGCGCGCAAAGGCCTTGTCGAGGGCGTCGCCCTCGAGCGGGTAGGCCAGTTCCGTGAGCCGCGCGCGAAAGGCCGCCCGGCCCGAGTGCTTGCCCAGCACGAGCTGCGTGTGCGCCGCGCCCACGGTCTCCGGGCGCATGATCTCGTAGGTTTCGGCGTGCTTGAGCATGCCGTCCTGGTGAATGCCAGCCTCGTGGGCGAAGGCGTTCGCGCCGACGATGGCCTTGTTGGGCTGCACCCTCATGCCCGTCACGCGGCTGACGAGATGGCTCGCGCGCGTGAGCTGCGTGGCGTCCACTTGCGTGTCGAGGCCGAGCTTGGCCCGCCGGGTCCGGAGCGCCATCACGATCTCCTCGAGCGAGGTGTTGCCCGCGCGCTCGCCGATGCCGTTGACGGCGACTTCGACCTGCCGGGCGCCCGCGCGCACGGCGGCGAGGCTGTTCGCCACGGCGAGGCCCAGGTCGTCGTGGCAGTGCACGCTGATGACGGCGTCCGTGCCGACGGCGTCACGGACCGTGCGGATGCGCTCCTCCATCTCGTCCGGGAACACGTAGCCCACCGTGTCCGGCACGTTGAGCGTGGTGGCTCCCGCCTCCACGGCGGCGCGAAAGGCTTCGGCGAGGAACTCCAGCTCCGTGCGGCCCGCGTCCTCGGCGCTGAACTCGACGTCGGCGCAGAGCGAGCGCGCGTAAGCGACCATCTCGCGGATGCGCGCGAGCACCTCGGCCTGGCTCATGCGGAGCTTGTGCTCGCGGTGAATGGGCGAGGTGGCGAGAAAGGTATGGATGCGGGGCCGCGCCGCCGGCCTGACCGCTTCCCAGGCCTTGTCGATGTCGCCGCGGGTCGCCCGGGCGAGGCCGCACACGATGGGCGGGCCGTCCTGCGGTCGACCGACGACGGGCTCGAGGCCGACGGTCTCGGCCACGCCGCGCACGGCGCGTAGGTCGTCCGGCGACGCCGCGGGGAAGCCCGCCTCGATGACGTCCACGCCGAGGCGGCTGAGCGTCTTGGCGACCTCGAGCTTCTCCTTGGAGGTCATGGTCGCGCCCGGCGATTGCTCGCCGTCGCGCATGGTGGTGTCGAAGACGCGGACGACGTCGCCCGCGGGGTCGAAGCCGCGCCAGTCGAAGGAAGCCGTCATCGGGTCACTCGGCGGGTGCGGCGGCCGCGCTCGAGGGCGCCTCCGCGACGGGGGTCTTCGGCCGTACGGACTCACCTTCGGCGGTGACCGGCTCGACGAAGGGCATCATGGCCCGGAGCCGGCGACCGACGTCCTCGAGAGGCAACTCCTGCTCCGCGGCGCGGCGGGCGCTGAACCCCGGCCGCCCGGCGGCATCCTCGGCGACCCAGGACGTGGCGAAACGGCCGTCGCGAATCTCCGCCAGGATGGTCTTCATGGCCTCGCGGGAGGCGTCGCCGACGACGCGGGGCCCGCTCACGTAGTCGCCGTGCTCTGCAGTGTCGCTGATGGAGTAGCGCATGTAGCTGAGGCCACCCCGGTACATCAGGTCCACGATGAGCTTCAGCTCGTGAAGGCACTCGAAGTAGGCGACCTCGGGCTGGTAGCCCGCGTCGACGAGCGTCTGGAAGCCGGCCTTCACCAGCTCGCTCACGCCGCCGCAGAGCACCGCCTGTTCGCCGAAGAGATCGGTCTCCGTCTCCTCTTCGAAGGTCGTGGTGAGGATGCCCGCGCGCCCGGCGCCGATGGCCGCCGCATAGGAGAGCGCGTTCGCGTCAGCCTCGCCGCTCGCGTCCTGGTGCACCGCGACGAGCGCGGGCACGCCGCCGCCCTCCAGGAAGGTCTCGCGCACGCGATGACCCGGCCCCTTGGGCGCGACCATGGACACGTCGACGCCCTCCGGCGGCTGAATCTGACCGAAGCGCACGTTGAACCCGTGCGCGAACATCAGCGTGTCGCCGGCGTCGAGCGCCGGAGCGATGAAGGCGTCGTAGACGGCCTTCTGCTTCGTGTCCGGCGCGAGCACCATGATGACGTTCGCCTCCGCGCAGGCGTCCGCGATGGAGAGCACACGGAGCCCGGCGCCTTCGGCCTTGGGCCGCGAAGCCGAGCCCTCGCGGAGACCCACGCGCACGTCCACGCCGCTCTCCATGAGGTTGAGGGCATGGGCGTGTCCCTGGGAGCCGAAGCCGATCACCGCGACCTTCTTGCCGCGAATGCGCCCGAGGTCCGCGTCCCGATCGTACCGAATCTGAGCCATCCTAAGCTGCCTTTCCCCGCCCGAGCTCGGGCTTCTCCACCGATCGTGTCATCGCCACGGCGCCCGTCTGGGCGAGCTCGACGATGCCGTAGGGCTCGAGGACGCCGGCCAGGCGCTTCACCTGGCCCGGGCGTCCGGTCACCTCTATCACCAACATCTCCGGCCCCACGTCCACGGCCCGGGCTCCGAAGACCTCGAGGAGCTGAAGCACCTCCGGCCGCTGCGCCTGGCCCACGGCGACCTTGATGAGCGCCAGCACGCGCTGCACGCGCTCTTGCGTCGTAACGTCGTCGACGCGCAGCACGGGGACGAGCTTGTAGAGGTTCGCCTCGAGGCGCTTGGCCTGGCTCGCGTCGGCGCGGCACTCGATGGTCATGCGCGAGACGCCTTCTTCGTGCGTCGGGCCCACGTGGAGCGAGTCGATGTTCCGCGCGCGTCGCCGGAAGAGACTGGCCACCCGGTCGAGCACGCCGGGCCGGTCTTCCACGTGAACGACGAAGGTGCGTCGGTCGTCTCGCTCGGTGTCGCTCTCGCCCTCGTCGATGCCCGTCATTCCTCGTCCGCTCCCGTTTCGAAGATGGGGTTGTGGGCGCCGCCCTGCTGCGGGCGCTGGATCATGTCGGCCAGGTCCGCGCCGCTCGGCACCATCGGGTAGACGTTGTCTTCCTGCTCGACGCGGAAGTCGATGACCACCGTGCCCCGGGTGCGCCGGGCCTGGGCCACCACGTCCTTCACCTCGGCGCGGGTCGTGGCGCGAAGGCCCGTCAGCCCGTGCGCCTCGGCGAGCTTCACGA
>JBCCAW010000850.1:0-1662 GCA_039814655.1 Myxococcota bacterium
CTGCGCCACCCAGGCGCCCGCGGCTCGGTGGCCGGGGCTGGTGTCGGCCAGCATTTCGATCAGGGCTTCCGGGCCCGCGGCATCGAACGCGCGGGCGTCGCCGGTCGTTTCGCCGACCGCGGTTCGCACGAGCACGCGGACCGCGTTGGCTCGCAGCCTGTGCGACGGATCGCCTTTGTGCTCGATCGCGAGGTTGTAGACCGGCGCACGGGCCGTGAGCGTGCGCACGGCGTCGGCCTGCGTTGCGCCGGTTTTGGCGTCGCGGTAGCGCGATTCGTGTTCGTCGATAGCTTCGAGCGCGTTGGCGCGCACGCGGTCGTCGCCGGCCGTCAGCGCGGCGTGCAAGGCGGACGCGGCGCGTTCGCCCGGGATGCGTGCAAGCCGGCGGACCGCCGTGGCGGCGATGCGCGGCTCGGCGTGGCCCGCGGCGCTGAGCAGCGGCTCTTCGAGCGGGCGTTCGAGGCCGAGCCGGGCGACGAGGCCGCAGGCGAGCGTCACGCGCGAGGCGTCGCCCGAGTTGATCTCGGCGGCCATCTCGGCGAGCACGCCGGCGCGATCTGAAGCAAGACGCTGACGCCACCGGATCGAAGGAGCCGAGAGTCGCGCGGCTTCGCGTGTGGCGGCGGCCCGTACATCGCGGTGCGGCGAACGGGTCAGCGCCTGGAGCGTGCGCAAGTGCGGCTGGCTCGGCGTCGATCGCCGCAGACGCAGGCCGAGCGTGGACCAGCGGAGAAACGCGAGTCGCGCCACCGCGGGGTGGGCGTCGAACGTCAGATCGCGCAGCGTCGGCCCGGCGGCGGAGCGAGCAAGATGCAGCCGCACACGCGCGTTGGGGTCGCACAGCAACGGCTCAAAGAGCGTCTCGCGGTCTTCGCGGCCGAGTGCGAGCAAGTCCGCCCAATGCACGAGCCCGACGCGGGCTTCCGGCGTGAGCGCCGCGAGGTCAGAAGGCTTGGGCAACATTTGCTCGCGGGTCGCGGGCGTGAGAGGCATCACGGCTTTGAGCACGCGCCGCCGTGCCGGTCGCAAGCCGAGCGGCCAGAGCGTGAGGACGGGTTCCTGATCGGCCGCGCCGTCACTGGAGGCGAGGCGTTCGACGGCCGCGGCGGCGAGGGCGGGCGCGTGCAGATAGCGCCACGCCACAGCGCGCGCGCAAGCAAACGGCGCCCGACGGAGCGCGCGGCGAAGGGCTTCGGCCGGCGGCGCCCCGCGCTCGAGTGTCAGCCGACCGAGACGGTCCACGTCGGGCCAGGCTTCACGGGGCCAATCGGCGCGGGTCAGCACTACGAGCGCCGCGACCAACGCGCCCGGCGAAGGCCGGGCCTGCGGCGTCCACACGGCATCGGCGATGGCGCGGATCCAGGCGGCCAGATCGTCGTCGGTGATCTCGGGCGCCGGGGCGTCGTGGGCTTTGCCGCTGGCCTGACCCGGAATGCCCGCGGCCCGCTCGGCGGCCATGAGCAAGGCCCGCTCGGCGGTGCGTGCGATGCGGCGGTCCTCGTCGGCGCACAGCGCGGCGGCAACGGGCGCGAGCGAGGGATCGGCGGTGGACTCGAACACCCGTGCGGCGCCCATGCGGCGTGCCGCTCGGCCGGACTGGCCGGATGCCGTCGCCGCGGGTCGTGAGGGATCGAGCGCGGGCCCCCACTTCGATCGGCCGGC
>JBCCAW010000517.1:0-4300 GCA_039814655.1 Myxococcota bacterium
ATGGGCCTCATCGAGCCGGAGGAAGCACCGCCGGGCGCCGCGCGCGGCGGGGCGGACGAGGACGAGGAGCTGAGCGAGGAGTACTCCGGCGACGTGCTCACGCATAAGTTCCGCGAGCTTGAGACCACCGCCGGCGCCGACGCGGACCTCGAAGCCCTGAAGCAGCGAATGGGCCTCATCGAGCCGGAGGAAGCACCGCCGGTCGCCGCGCGCGTCGAGGCGGACGAGGAAGAGGAGATGAGCGAGCAGGAGATGGCCGAGCTCGAAGAGGCCCTCGAATCGCTCAAGCAGCGCGAAATGGGCGGCTGAACGGGCGCCGCGGCAACGAGCTCGCGGCGCGCGGGCTCAGAACGCGAGCTCGATCCACTTGCCGCGGTCCGCGGGGCCGCGGCAGGCCCAGGCCTTCGCCTCTGCCGGCGAAGCGATGAACACGGCGTTCGTGGCGGTGCCCTGGTCGTCTTCTTCGTAGCGGTTGATGCTGTGGACGCCGCGGCTCCGGTCGCTGAACACGGCCGTGAGCGTCCCCCGGTCCTGGCCTGAGGAGCCGAGGAGCTCCCCGAGGCGCGCGAAGCGAGCCTCGCTGCTCTCGCCGGGCCGCTCGCCCTCGATGGCCTGGTGCGTCTCCGCCAGCACGTGGTTCGTGCGCCACACCGGGCCTTCCGTGGTCTCGCGCAGGAAGGTGCCGTTGGGCGACGCCTCCCACTCGAGCTGCTCGCGGGCGTCGGCGATCCAGTAGGTGTGGGCCCCGGAATGGGGCGCCCCGGCGACGACGGCCTTGGCCTCCGGCGCCGTCTTCGCGCGCACGGCGCGATGCAGGATGGAGAGGTAGCCGACGCCGGGCCGGGACCCATAGGTCTTGATGTTGGTGGTGCCGACGGTCAGGCCGTGGGCGTTCAGGCCCATGAGCGTGAGGCAGCCGGTGACGGTGACGCCCCAGGTCGCCGGCCCCTCCGTGGGCTCGCGCTTGATGGCCACCACGAAGGCGACGTCCGGCGGGTTGAGGTCCCAGGTCTGGCCCACGAGGGCCTCGCCGCTCGACGTATGGCTGCCCGGGACCATGACCGAGGAGCAGCCCTGGTCGATGGGATCGTTGACCTTCGCCATGGGCGGCCCGCTCGGCGCCGAGAGCAACACGGCGTCGCGAAAATCGGTCATGTTGGCCGCCGTGAAGAGGCGCAGCGGGTCCACGCCGGCGCCTTCGGCGATGCCGCATTGCTCCGCATGGCCCGCCGGGTCCCAGGCCTCGAAGAGGCCGAAGCTCGTCTCGCCCACGGCCAGCACCTGCGCGCTCTCGCCGCCGTGGCCTCGGTCCGCGAAGTAGCTGGCCAGGGCCGCGTAGCGCATGTCGACGAAGGCGCGGACCCGCGCGCGAAACGCCTCGCCGACGCCGCGCCCCAGCTCCCGGGGCGTGCCGCGGACCGTCACGGTGTCCAGCTCGAGCAGCTCGGTCATGGGCTCACCCTACGGAGCGCCCGGAAAGGGGGCCAGTCGCGGGGGTGCCCGGGCTCACCGTGCGAGGAGCGCCGGCGCGCGAACGGTCCGCGTTCACGGACGGCGTGCTGGCACTCTCCGCCTCTGAGTGCTTGACCGGCGAAAGGCCCACCTTAACCTGCCGGTTCGTCAGCCGGAGCCGAGTCATGCCGACCTACGAGTACCAGTGCGATGCCTGCGGGAAGTCCTTCACGAAGGAGCAGCGCATCACGGAGAAGCCTCTCAAGAAGTGCCCCAATTGCGGGAAGATGAAGGCCCGGCGCATGATCAACGGCGGCAACTTCATCTTGAAGGGCGGCGGCTGGGAGTCGGACCTCTACTCCGGGCCTTCGAACCGCTCCAGCAAGAAAGAGAAGAAGGCCGCCAGCTCCGAGAGCAGCAGCTCCGAGAGCAGCAGCTCGGACAGCGGCACCAAGACGCCGAAGAGCACCAAAAAGGCGGCGAAGAAGGCCGCCAGCGCCGACTGACGCACGCCGACTGACGTGCGCCGACTGACGCGCGCCGACTGACGCGCGCCGACTGACGCGCGCCGACTGACGCGCGCCGAGGACCCTGCGCCGCCGCTCAGTAGTCGGCGGGGTCGCGCGGTCCGGCGACGATCTCGCCGAAGCGGTAGCCCACGTCGGCGACCACCAGGTGCACCATGTCGACGCCCCCGTCTTCGGCGACGTAGGCGTGCCTCGACCCGGCCTCGCGCTCGGAGATGTCGCCGGGGCCGAAGCGTTCACCGGTGACCGCGTCGACCAGGGCGCCCTGGATCATGAGGACGCGCTCGTGCCCGAGGTGCTCGTGCTCGGGGAAGGTCGTGCCCCGATCCACGCGCACGAAGCCGCAGACCGCGTTCTGGAGCGCCGGGCCCCGCTCCACCCAGAAGAACTCGGCCATGGGCAGCTCGCGCACCCAGACGCCCGGGTCGTCGAAGGCCCGGAGCACGACCCGGGCACGCTCCACGGGGATCTGGAGCATGGCCGCCACTCGGTCCTCGAAGTGCGCGAAGCGCGGCGTCGCGCGGAGGCTGCCGAGGAGCCGGCTCTTCAGCGCGGCCGGCGCCGCCGTGCGCGTGCCCGCGGCGAGGGCGGCCACATCGAGCACCGCGGCGAGATCCTCCTCGAGGTTCTTGTCGTCGCTCATGAGCGCGCTCCCGTGGGCTCGAGGGCGCTGCGCAGCGTCATCAACGCCGAGCGGAGGCGCGACTTCACGGTCCCGCTGGGGATGGAGAGGCGCTCCGCGATCTCCGTGCTCGTCAGCCCTCCGAAGTAGCAAAGGAGCACGACCTCCCGCTGCGGTTCGCCGAGGGCCGCCAGCGCCGCGCGCACCGTGGGCTCGTCGGCGGCGCGCTCGATGGCCTCCGGGCGCTCCGCCGTCGCCACGGGCTCCGGCGTCTTGTCGCGGCGCAGCTTGGCGCGGCGAAGCCGGTCGAGGCAGCGGGAACGGAGACGCATGGCGATCCAGGTACGCACGGAAGCGCGCCGAGGATCGTATTCGCCCGCGCGTTGCCACACCTCGACGAAGAGATCGTGCACGGCGTCCTCGGCCTCCTGCCGGTCCCGAAGAAGCTTGAGCGCCAGACCGAGCAGACCGTCCGCGTGGCGGTCGTAGAGCACCCCGAGGCTGTCTTCGTCCCCCCGGGCGAGGCGCCGGAGAAGCTCGTCGTCGGTGGGCTCCACGCGCGAAAAGCGTAGCAGACACGGGGGCTCACGCGGACCGGCGAAGAAAAAATCGCTCGCGAGGCGATCCGCGTCGGGACCTCGTTCGTAACCCCCGCCGACCGCGCAAGAGAGCGCGGCGTGTCGGGCGAAGGACGCCCGGCTGGAGGACGAACATGAAGAAGCGATGGACCCTCATGGCCTTGGCCGCATGCCTCGCTCCGGCGATGGTGCAGGCCGCGGACCACCTCGACTACCCGGGGGCGAGCGGCGACCCCACCACGGACATCACCGACGTCTTCGCCTGGACCGACACCGCGGCGAGCAACGTCAACCTCGTCATGAACGTCGCGCCCTTCGCGACGGACGGCAGCGCCTTCGGGACCGCTGCGCAGTACGTGTTCCACGTCGGGAACACAGACGCCTTCGGCGGAGCGACGGACGAGCGCACGGTGCTCTGCCAGTTCTGGTCGGCCACCGGCATCGAATGCTGGGTGCAGGGAGCGGACGGCTCCGTGCTCGCCTACGTCGAGGGCAACCCCTCGGACCCCGCGGGCATCACCAGCGACGACGGCGGCGTTCGCGTCTTCGCCGGCGCCCGCAACGACCCGTTCTTCTTCGAGTTCAACGGCTTCAACAACACGCGCGCCGCCGTTCTCGACGCCGCCGGCGCGCTCACCTTCGACGACGCCGGCTGCCCGGCCCTCGACGAGGCGACCTCCATGGCGCTCGTCGGCCTTCTCACGAGCGACGACACCATGGGCGCGCCGGTCAGCGACGACTTCGCGGGCTCGAACGTGCTCTCCCTGGTGCTCCAGATCGACCGCGACCTTCTCACCCGCGACGGCAACGACGTGCTCGCCATCTGGGGCAGCACGAACCGCGGCCTCTGAGGAACGACCCATGACCAACTCGAAGCTACAGCTCATCGCGATTCTCTCCTGCGCCCTGGCCTTCGGCTGCGGCGACGACGACGGCACCACCGGCACCGGCACCGGCATGGACATGGACATCGACATGCCCACCGGCGCCATGCCCCGCGGCCTGGACAACAGCTCACCGATGGCCTCGCCAACGTCGAGCGAGTGGGTCGTGAGACCCGATGAATCCGGGGCGGCAAGGGTCTGCGGAGACATCGGCCGACGGATGTGGGTCGTGTATGC
>JBCCAW010000630.1:0-3399 GCA_039814655.1 Myxococcota bacterium
CTCGGAGACGGAGACGGACTCGGAGACGGAGACGTAGACGGACTCGGAGACGGAGACGGAGACGGACACCCGACGCCTAAGATCAACTCCAGGAAGACGGCCACGCTCAGCGTGTCGCTGAAGAGCTGGGTCAGGCAGCTGCGCGGCTCGGGCAGGCAGGGGCCCGCGGACCAGCGGTTGAAGTACCAGGTCCGCTGGCGGGGTACGGCGGTGAGACGAACGTCGGCGCCCTCGTCGACGCGGATGGTGCAGGTAGTGCCGCTGCGTACGGTGCTCTCGCAAACGCCGGCGCTGGCCGTGCCGCCATCGACGCCCACGGCGCCGACGCCCTGGACCTCGACGGTGAGCAGACGCCGCCGGACGAAGGCGGCGCGCGCGCTCCGGTCTCGGTCCATGTCCAATACGCAGCTCCGCATGCGGTGGCCGGGGGTCCGGTCGCAGCCGGTCCAGCCCAGGTGTCGTGCGTCCGGCGTGTCGATCGCCTCCACCGTGGCCGTCGTCCCGTGGTCGAAGGTCCAGCAGTCCGCACCACACGACACGCCGCCCACCACCATGAACTGCCCCAAGGCGCCCCCGCTCCCGTCGCGTAGGAGGCGCAGCGTTCGCGGCTGGGGCGAGAAGCGGGCGGCGACGTCCAGCGGTCCGCTCACGGTCAACGCGCAGTCCCGGTCCGTGCCCGCGCAGGCGCCCTCCCAACCGTCGAAGCGCGTGGTCTCCGGATCCCACACGGCGCGCAGCGACACGCCGTCGCCGTAGGGATGCCGGGAGCAGCCGAGGGCCTCGGGCGCGCAGGGGAGACCCGCGGGCGTGACCTCCACGGAGCCCGACGCCCGGCCCATGGCCGTCACGCGGAGCGGGAAGAGCTGGCGCTCGAAGCGCGCGCTCACCGAGGTCGGCCCCTCGACGGTCAGCCGGCAGGTGCTCGCGTCGCCGGAACATGCGCCGGCCCATCCCGCGAAGTGGCTCCCGGTCGCCGGCGTGCCCGCGAGGCGGCGCAGCGTCCCGAAGGGCAAGGTCTCGCTGCAGTCGCCGGGGCACGCGATGTCGCCGGCCGCGCTCTCCACGCTGCCCGCGCCGTCCCCGGCGAGGGCCACGACGAGGGGCACCGGCTGAAGGGCGAAGTGCGCGATGACCCGGGCGTCGCCCTCGAGGGCAAAGCGGCAGCGCGGTCCCTCGCAGGCCCCGGAGAAGCCCTCCGCGAGGCTCCCTCGGGCCGGCGAGGCGACGAGCTCGACCACGGATCCGAGGGGCAGCGTGACCTCGCAGCGGGCCCCGCAGTCGAGGCCCGACGCCAGTCCCGCACCGACCACGCGGCCCTCCCCCTCGCCCCGGCGCTCGACGGTGAGCGTGCGAAGCGCCGGCGCGAAGACGGCCTGCACGCGAAGGTCCGCCTCCACGGTCAGGTGGCAGGCCGCGGACCCAGCGCACGCGCCCTCGAAGGCCAGAAAGCGGGCGCGGGAGCCCGGCTCCGGGACGAGGCGAAGCGGGGTGCCGAGCGGGAGAGCGAAGCGGCACGGCGACTCGGCCATCTCGCAGCGGAGCGGCGCCTCCGCGGGTTCCGGCGCCGTTCCGCCGGCGCCGCGAAAGACCTGAACCGCGCCCGACGGCCCTCGGAGAGCGAGCGTGAGCTCGCGGGTCTCCGTCCGTGCTGCGTCTCCCGCGTCGAGATCGAGGGGCTCTCCGGCATCGAGGAAGGCGTCGCTTACGCCCCCGTCGCGAGGCTCGCTCGGCGGTGGCGAAGGGCCATCCAAGGAGCCGCCCCCACTGCAGGCGAGCCCAGAGAAGGCCATGAGACAGCACGCAAGACGAGCGGCGGCGCCGCGAAAAGAGGTGCGCATGGCGCCGGTGTTCGCCCCGAGCGGGCTCCGGTTGCGGCGCGTCGTTCAAAGGGGGGCGCGGGATCGCACGGGGGCTGGTAGCGTCCTGGCGCTCGTGACCACCGTTCTTCTCGCGCTGGCCTTCGTGCTCCTGCTGGCTCTCCTCGTGGCGGACGCCGTCGGCGTCCGTGAGCAGGAGGAGCGTCCGGCGTCGCCGCCGGGCCTCGTCCCCCGAGGTCCCCGCTGGCCGCTTCAGCTCGTCGCCGGCATCACTGGGCTCTTCGGGCTGCTCGCCTTTCCGCTGACGCTGGCCCCCGTGGTGCTCACGGTGCTCACGGCGCAGGCGCATCCCCTGACCGGCGATGGCGGCACCAGCCTGGCCGCCATCCTCGTGGCCGCGCTCTGCATGTCCGCCGCCGTGAAGTCCTTTCGCTTCGCCGGGCTGCTGATGGCCCCGCCACCGGTCGACACGGGCGCGCTTTGGCGACTCGCCTCCTGGCTCGGGGGCTGGAACGCCCTGGTCATGGTGCTCTTCGCCTTGGCGCGACCGACGGAGGGCCCGGTGCAGCTGCTGCTCGCCCTCTTCATCGGCGCGAGCTTAACGGTCTTCGCCCTGGGCCTCGGCGCCACGCGCTTCGCCGAGGCGCGCACGCGGCCGGCCTCGAAGCCGCTTCGCTAGACGCCCCAGCGGCGGGTGGGGACGGGCTTCGGCACGGGGAGGTCGCCGAAGCGGGCGTAGGCCACCTCGAGCACGGTTAGCTCCCGGAGACCCTTGGGCGTGCGCACGCTGACCTCGTCGTCCACGCGCTTGCGAAGGAGCGCCCGCGCCAGTGGCGCGTCAAGGCTGATGTAGAGCGGGTCCATGTCCGTCTCATCAGGCCCGACGATGCGATGGACGCTCTCGCGGCCGTCGTCGTCTTCGAGGCGTACCCAGGCGCCGAAGAAGATCTGCGCGTCGTCCCGGGTCCCCGCATCCGGCGTGACGACCTCCAGCTCCTCGAGACGCTTCTCGAGGTAGCGGATGCGCCGGTCGATCTGCCGGAGGCGCTTCTTGCCGTAGATGTACTCGGCGTTTTCCTAGCGGTCGCCTTCCGCGGCCGCGTCCGCGACCCCCTGCGTGACGCGCGGCCGCTCCCCGGTCCAGCGCAGCGCGAGCTCTTCGCGAACGCGCCCGGCGCCCTCGGGGGTTTTGTCCGGCGCCGGGCGCGGGCCTCGGCGTGCGGCCATGCGGCACGGGTGTACCGCGCGCCCCCTCCCGGCGCACGGCCGGCCGCGGCGCCGCCTACGCATTGCCAGGGCGCGCCGGGGACCACAGGACCGGGCCCATGAGCGGAAAGGCCCTCGGCCGCGTGCTGGCGGTCCTCGGCACGCTCGCCCTGCTCGTGGCGGGGGGCGCGTGGTGGGGCCTCGTGCGGCGCCCGAGGGCCGAGCTGGAGACGACCGCGGAGCGCATCGAGGCCGCGCAGGCGGCCCTCGTCGACGACGGCTGGCAGCGCCCGGCGCTCGGCCCGGCGCTGCCCGGGGACGCGCGGCGGGCGGCGGCGGTGGGCGCGGCGGCGGCCTTGCCCGAGCTCTCGACGCC
>JBCCAW010000706.1:0-2768 GCA_039814655.1 Myxococcota bacterium
ACCACCACGCCCTGGACGCTTCCTTCGAACGTGGCCCTCGCGGTGAAGGCCGACGCGGACTACGTGGTCGCGAAGCTCGAGGACGGCACCGAGGTCGTCGTGGCCGAGGCCCTGGCCACGCGGGTCCTCGGCGACGCCGAGGAGGCCGGCTGGACCCTCGTCGAGACCCTGAAGGGCGAGGCGCTCGCGGGGAGCCGCTACGAGGCGCCCTTCGCCTACGCGACGCCGGAAAACGGCCGGGCCCACGAGGTGATCGTCGCCGACTTCGTCGAGCTCGGCGCCGGCACGGGCCTCGTGCACCTCGCGCCGGCCTTCGGCGAAGACGACTTCCGCGTCTGCAAGGCCGCGGGCATGGGCTTTCTCCAGCTCGTGGAGCCCGACGGCACCTTCCCGCCGGAGGTCACGGACTTCGCCGGGCGCTTCTGCAAGGAAGCGGACCGAGACATCATCCGGAACCTCCGGAGGCGCGGCATCCTCTTCAAGGAAGAGGTCTACAAGCACGAATACCCCTTCAGCTGGCGGCGCATGAGCGACCCGCTGATCCAGTACGCGCGCACGTCCTGGTTCATCCGCACCACGCGAGAGATCGAAAAGACCAAGGCGAACAACCAGCACGTGAACTGGGAGCCTCGCCACATCAAGGACGGACGCTTCGGCCAGTTCCTCGAGGGCAACGTCGACTGGGCGCTCAGCCGCGAGCGCTTCTGGGGCACGCCGCTTCCCATCTGGGTCAACGACGAAACCGGGGCCATGGACGCCGTCGGCTCCGTGGCGGAGATCCTCGAGCGCAACGCGCAGGCCTTCGACCACTTCCATGCGGCCAAGGCGGAGGACCCGACGCTCCAGGAGGACCTCATGGTCCACAAACCCTGGATCGACGACGTCACCTGGACGAGGGAGGGCGAGCCCGGCGTCTACCGGCGCGTGCCCGAGGTCATCGACTGCTGGTTCGACTCCGGCTGCATGCCCTTCGCCCAGTGGGGCTACCCGCACCAGAACGCGGAGGCCTTCGAGGCCTGTTTCCCGGCGGACTTCATCACCGAGGCCGTCGACCAGACCCGCGGCTGGTTCTACTCGCTGATGACCATCTCGACCCTGCTCTTCGGCGAAGCGGGCCGGGGCGAAGGCGGGTATCCGCACCCCTTCCGCAACTGCGTCGTGCTCGGGCTGCTCACCGACGAGAAGGGTCTGAAGTACTCGAAGAGTCTCAAGAACTACACGGACCCGCTCGAGCTCATGGAGCGGACCGGCGCCGACGCCGTGCGCTGGGCGCTCTACGCGAACACCGTTCCCGGGCAGAACACGCGCTTCTTCGAGGGCGCGGCCAACGACGCGGCGCGCGAGTTCCTGCTCAAGATCTGGAACGTCTACAGCTTCTTCGTGAGCTACGCGAACATCGACATGTGGTCGCCCGCGGCGGCCACTCCGCCGCTTGCGGACCGCGCGGATCTCGACCGCTGGATCCTCGCCGAGCTCGACGAGACCACCCGCCGCGTCCGCGCGGAGCTCGACGCCTACAAGAGCCATCAGGCGGTCAAGCACGTGAGCGCCTTCGTCGATGCGCTCTCGAACTGGTACGTGCGCCGAAGCCGGGCGCGCTTCTGGGCCGGCGGGGCCGCGACCGGAGACAAGGCGGCGGCTTTCGCCACGCTTCACGAGGTGCTCGCGGACCTCTCGAAGCTCATCGCGCCTTTCGTGCCCTTCTTGGCCGAGGCCATGTACCAGAACCTCGTGCGCCAGCAGGACGCGGGAGCGCCGGCGAGCGTGCACCTCGCGGCCTACCCGGAGCCCGACGAGGCCCGCGCCGACGCCGCGCTCCGCGAGGCCGTGGCGCTGACGCGCGCCGTGGTCACGGCGGGCAACCGCGTGCGCAACGAGCACCAGCTCAAGGTCCGCCAGCCCCTGGGCGAGGCCATCGTGGTCGTGGCCGGCGCCGACGAGCGCGCCGGCATCGAGCGCTTCGCCGCAGACGTGCGGGACGAGCTGAACGTGGAAGTGCTCGCCTTCACCGACGAGCCGGCGAAGTTCGTGAACTTCGAGCTGCTGCCGAACTTCCGCGTGCTCGGGCCGAAGCTCGGCAAGCAGGTCCCGGCCTGCAAGAAGGCGCTGGCCGAAGCCGACGGCTCGGCGCTGCACGCCGAGATGAGCGAGCAGGGGTCCATCACGGTCACGCTGCCGGACGGCGACGTGGAGCTGACGAAGGACGAGGTGCAGGTGCGCCTCGCCGCCAAGGAAGGCTTCGCCGCGGCGAGCGAGCAGGGCCACGTGGTCGTGCTCGACACGACCCTCACCGAACCGCTCCGGCGCAAGGGCTGGGCCCGCGAGGTCACCAGCCGGATCCAGAAGGCTCGCAAGGAGCTGGGCCTCGCGCTGGACGACCGGATCACGCTCCGCTGGGACGCGGAGGGCGCGCTGACCGAGGCCGTCACGGAGCATGCCGAGCGCATCGCCGGCGACGTGTTGGCCACCACCTTCGAGCGCAGCGAAGGCCTCGAAGGAGGCGTGGCGAGCGAGGTCGATGGCGCGGCGCTTCGTATCGTCGTTTCGCGAGCGGATGGCTGAGGGGGAGTGCAGGCAGGTGGAGTGCGGCGTTGCCCGAATGCACCCTTGGCTACGTTCGACGCGCCCGTGCTCGGAGTGCGGCGAGCCGCTCCGAACGGAACGCGCCAAGCAGTGTTTCTCCTGCGGCGCCGAATGGCACTGAGTCAGTCCCGCGAGAGCGCGTCCGCGTAGAGCGCGTCGACGGAGATCGAGACGCCGAGGGAGCC
>JBCCAW010000165.1:0-10727 GCA_039814655.1 Myxococcota bacterium
CGCCTCTCCGTGCCGCGCCGGGCCCTGGCGCTCCAGGCCGAGGCGGAGCTCTTCGACCTCGCCGGGGCCGGCCGGCCGTTTCTCCAGGCGGGCCAGGAGGCCCGGGACCGGCTCGCCGGCGTGACGCTCGAGGAGGCGGCGCGCGCCTACCGCGAACGCTTCGTCCCGCGGGACGCGGTGCTGGTCATGGCCGGCGCCGTGGACGCCGGGAGCCTGGCCCTCGCCGAAAGGGCCTTCGCGTCCTTCGTCCGTGAGCGTGAGCGCCGGCCTGCGGCGCGCACGCGGCCGGCGACGACCCCCGTCGTGATCGAGCGCCCGAGCGCCGATGCGCGCGTGACGCTCCGCTACCTGCACCGGGCGCCAGCGCCTGGGAGCGGCCGGCGGTCGGCCTTTCGATGCCTCGCGACGCTGGCGGCGCGGTGCCTTCACCCGGCCGGGCAGCTCGAGGCAGTCCGCGGGCCGCGAGCGTTGCTGCGCGTCGCGCGCGGCGGGCCGCTCCTGGAGATCGCGCTCACCACGACGCCCGAGCGCGCCCCGGCGCGTCTCGACGCCTTCTTCGAGCAGCTGCGACGCCTGCGACGCGACGGCCCCGGGCCCGGTGAGCGGGCGGCGCTGCGGGCCCTCGAGGCGGCGCGGCTCCGCTGGGTCCTCGGCGCTCCGGGGCCGCTCGGCCGCTGGCTCGCGGGTCGCTGGCTGGCGCGGCAGAGCCCCGCCGACGCCGTGGCCCAGAGCGCATGCCCGGACCAGGCGCTCCAGCACGCGGCGGCGCTCTTCGCCCCCGGCGACGGGCTGCTCGTGCTCGAGGGCCGCCTCGACTTTCGCGAGCGCTTCCGCATCGAACGCGATTTACTGGGGCTGCGTCTCCTGCGTCGTTGAGGGGCTCCGAGCGCAGCCTCGATGGTGTAGGCTCCGCGCCGTGCGCCGCCCACTCCGCCGCTCGCCTCGCCGCTCGTCTCGCCGCTCGTCTGTCCGCTCGCCGCGCCGCTCGGGCCCCGCGCTGCCTCGCCTGCTGCGGGACGAAGGGGGCCTCTCGACCGCCGAGTACCTCATCATTCTGATCCTGATCGGCGTCATCGGGATTCTGGCCTGGAAGACCTTCGGGCAGGCCGCCGGCGAAAAGGCCGACGAGGCCACGGCGAGCGTGCAGGGGCTCCGCAACTCGGGCTCCGGCGAGGTCGAGGGCGCGTCCATTCGCGAGCGGCGCCCCGTGGGCGTGCAGGGCGCCGAGGGGGCCGAGGGCGCGGACGGTGCCGAGGGCGCGGCCGGAGCGGACGGAGCCGGAGGGAGCGGCGAGGGCCGGGCCGCCGCCGGCGGCGGCGGCGACGAGGCCGGCGTCTACGGGGCCGGCGACGACGAAGAAGAGGGCGGGAGCAACGCGTTGCTGATCGTGGCCGTGATCCTCTTCGCGTTCTTCGCGTCCCTCCCCTTCATCGCCCGCATGAAGAAGGGCTAACACCCGTCCGTGGCTCAGGCGCCGAACTGGTAGTCCCAGCTCAAGCGCGCCACGAGGTTCACGACGTCCATGAACTGCGCGAGCGCATCGCTGGCGCCCGCGTCCCGCAGGCGCTGCGCCTGCTGGAGCAAGAGCGCCCCGGGACCGGTCTCTGCGCCGGTCTCGTCCGGGAAGGAGAGCGCTTCGAAGCGCGCGCCGTCCACGCTCGTGAAGGACACCACGGCTACGCTCGGGTCCGGGTCGAAGCCTTCGGCGCCGCCGGCGCGCCACACGCGCGCGCGCTCGAAGTAGCTCCGGTCGAAGGTCTCGGGAATGAGCGCCATGCCGTAGACCGCGGCGAGGGCCTGCAGCGAGAAGTTGGCGTTCGGGTCCAGGGGCGTGCCCTCCATGGGGTCCGCCACCAGGGCGAAGGCGTCCGGGAAGACGAGCTCGCCTGCCTCCCGGCGCGGGGCGATGGTCTCCCAATCCTCGGCGAGGAGCCCGCCGAAGAAGCGCGTCATGCTCGGTCCGAAGGTGCTGTGGAAGTTGATCTGGAAGCGCCGCACGTCCGCCGTCGTGTCCCGGCCGACGAAGTTCGTGTTCGGGTCCACGAGCACCTGAATCGCCAGCGCCTTGTCGTAGTAGAAGCCCGCGCGTTCGAGCTGGTCGCGCCAGTAGTACCCGGCGTCGAAGTTCCAGGTGGTCTCGAGGGCCCGCCCGTCGAAGCGGTCGATGCGCGTGAGCGGGAGCGACGCCCGCCCTTCGAGTAGCGCGGGCTCTCCCGTCGCGCGCGCCGCGACCGAGTAGGTCCCGGGCTCCGGGGTGGTGATCACCCGGCGGAGCAGGTCGAAGGCGGCGCCGACGGCGAGCGTCGCGGCGCCCATGCCGTCGGGCCGTTCGAAGAAGCGCTCGACCTCCGGGCCCGAGCCGAAGATCTCCTCGAAGATGCTCCGGTCGAGCGCGTAGCCCTGGTTCAGGCGCTCGAGCTTCTCGAAGTAGCGCCCGTGAATGCGCGAGGCGTAGCTGCTCGTGGAGAAGCCGAGCTGCCCGCGCCGGTAGGCGTTGAAGATGTAGTAGCTCCAGTAGCCGTCGATGACGCTCTTCGTCGTCTCGAAGGCGTCGGCGCCGGCGTCGTAGCGCTGGCATTCGGCGGTCAGGTCCGCCGTTTCGTCCGAACAGAACTCGTAGGGCACGGCCAGGCGACCGAGGGCGTCGACCATGGGATCGTCGATGCCGTTCGCCTCGAGCTCGGGCTCCGGCCGGAGGCTCGCGTAGGGCACGTCCACGCGCCTTTCGAGGGCCCCGCGGCTGCCGACGAGCGCCGGCAGGTCCGTGTACTGCCAGGCCGAGAGCTCGCCGCCGGTGAAGGTCTCGAACTTCAGCGGCGCCGGCCAGGCGTTGCTGAAGAACGTGTACCAGGCGAGGTCGCGGACGCTTTCGGCGTCCTCGAAGACCTCGACGAGGTCCCCGTAGCCCATCTTGATGGCCGCGTGGTCGTAGTGGCCGAGGCCCTGGGCGTCCGTGACCACGAAGTTGTTCCCGTAGTCCATGACCGTCGAGTACTGGTACTCGTGAATCCGGCCGTCGATCTCGGCTTCCGTGAGCGGGTCGAAGGCGCGCGGGCGCATGTCGCCGTCGTCGCGAAGGGCCCAGTATTCCGGCGCGTAGTTCAGCGCGTCATGGCTGCCGCGAAAGTTGTGCCGGAGGCCCACGGTGTGGCCGATCTCGTGCGCGGTGACGCCGTGGAAGATGGGGTGGCGCACCATCTCGCGCACCGCTGCGTAGTCCACGGCTCCGTCTTCGTCGCGGAGCGTGTAGCGGCGCCCATACCATTCGAGGGTCCCGTCGCCCTCACGCACGGCGCGTTCGATGGCGCGCGCGAGGCCGAGCAGCCCTTCGTCTGCGAAATCCGCGTGCACGAGGCATTGGCCCGTGCTCGCCCGCTCCGTATCGAGCGCCTCGAGGGCTCGCAGGCGACCGAGGCTCATGCCCTGGAGCGGCGAGGCGTCCGCGAGGGCCGCGTCCGCGTCGAGGTCGTCCCAGGGGTCGACGCCGGCGGCGATGCGCTGCTCCTCGGGCGTGAGCAGATGCTCGACGTCCGTGCCCACCAGCGCCCGAAGAAACGCCGGGCCCCGCTCGGCGCCGCTTCCGAAGGCCCCGGCCCGGGACAGGGCGCCGACCACGTCGTCCCGGCGCTCGGCCAGCTCCGCAGGGCTCGTGGGCCGGGCGGGCCGCGCCCCTTCGGGCATGAAGCGCCCGGTCCAGCTGAAGTCCATGGCCGCGTTGACGCGCGCCAGCACGTCCGGTCCCCGCTGCACGAGGCTCGCGGCGTTCGGATCCTGCTGGCTCTCCACCCAGGCGCGGGTCACCTCGCCGTCCATGACCTGCGTCTCGTCGAGGTCGCCGGTGAGCAAGCCCAGAATGTCCCGGGCGAAGCTCTGGAGCGTCTCCACTCCAGCGCCGTAGATGAAGGCGTTGCCCATCACGATCTCGCCGGTCTCCGGGTCCGCCGACGAGGGCCCGTAGCCCAGCGGGCTCGAGGCATGGGGCTCGTTGACCCAGGCGAGGAGGTTGTAGCGAAGGTCGCCGATGCGCGCTTCCGTGCCCGGCGCGCCGCAGGTCTCCGCGTCGTCGTCGCGCACGGGGTTGTGGCAGAGCACGAAGACCTCCGGGTCCCGCTCTCGCTCCGCCGCGCAGTTGGGCGCGCCGGCTTCGAGGCACTCGTTCTCGCGCAGGGACGCCACGGTGTCGTGAAAGGCCTCGTTCCAGCCCTCGGCGACGGATTCGGCATCGCCGATGAGGTCCTCGGGGAAGTTCGCCGAGAGGTGGTAGGCCACGGGCCGCACCTCTCGCTCGCGGTAGGGCAGGGTGCAGGCGCCGAGCCAGGAGCCGTCGCCCGCGCGCTCCCGATGCGCGCGCCCGTAGTCCGTGTCGCAGACCGAACCGTCCTCGCCGCACACCATCAGGGCGTTGGCCGCGGTGCAGCGGAGCAAGGCCGGCTCCTCGTCCGCGCTTTCCGCTGCCACGGTACGGTGACTGCGCACCCAGAGGTCGTGCCGGTTCACGAAGCGAAAGCGCGCCGGCTCCACGACGCCGTAGTCCGGGTCGTAGCCTGCCCGCTCGCTCACGAAGTAGCCGAATCGCTCCATGCGGTCGCCGGTGTAGACCGTCGGCTGGTAGTCCACGCGCGGGTCCACGCGGAGGAAGCTGTTGCGCACCGTGAGCTCTCCCGGCGCGCAGTCGAGGTGGGATTGACCCACCAGAAAACACGTAGGGATTTCGCCGAAGCCCTCGATGGTCGCCGTCGTGGGGCGGACGAACATCTTGTTGACGATCTCGATGTAGTCGATGTTCGCCGGGTAAGACCAGCGATCCGGCTCCGTGCTTTCCGCATGAACGACCTCGAAACGCGGTGCGTGCGGGTCGCCGATACCCGGTGGGACGAAGTACTGAACGGGTTCGGACTCGATGCCATCGTAGAGCTTCGCCGCGACGAGAAAGCCGTTGTCCGTGATGAGGTTCGCGGACCAGTCGACGCGCATGTAGTCCCGCGCATGCCAGGGCCGGTCGAAGTCGTTCTCGACGATGACGTTCAGGGCCTCGCCGGTGACCGGGTTGTACTCCCGCCGGATGTCGAAGTGCTTCTCGATGGCGTACATGGCGATGGCGGCGCCGACCTCCGTTGCCCCGGCCAGGCCGTCCGGCTCCGAGTCCGCGATGTAGGCGTAGGCCCGCCTGGCGATCAGGTAGTCCTCGGTCACCTCCCAGCGGATCTTCTCCGTGACGCCCTGCTCTCCGACGAAGGTGTAGGGGGCGCTGAAGGGGGAATCGATGACGGTCTGAAGAAAGTACCACTCGCCTCCATCCTCGAAGATGCTCTTGGCGACGACGTTTTCTTGCACGCGGTTCACCGGCGGAAGAGGGTCGAGGCATCCGGAAAGAGCGGCGAGGGCGCCGGCGGCCATGAAGATTCTCGGAAGGGCGATGTCTTGATTCATGGAGTGACCTAGGGAGTGGGGTGAGGTGGCCGCTGGGCGGATGCGGCGCTTCAAAGACGCAACGCGGCGTCCACCCACGGAAGCCCGCGGGTGCAATGGGTCGTGAGCACGGCGATCGCGTGCTCGGGGAGTGGCCGCTTTACGTCGTGACGACGTGTCCCGGCGTGCCGCGCTCATGGCGCGGTTTCCGCTCTGTTTCTCCCGTCACTCTGAGGAGCAACGGCAGCAGAGACTTGCGTCTCTCGAAGGATTCTCTTCCTTCGGCGAAGCTCATGTTCCAAGAAGCGTGCCGACGCTTCCGGGCCGCCGCTGGGAGGCGCGATCGTCCGGCGTTTTCGAACGAAAGAGCCTTTGCGCGCGGCTGCGGCCGAACGCATCGCGCCCGTACCTCGCGGCACGCCGTCAAGCGACTAACAGCCGGGAGGCGCGCTCCGGGCTCACACGGCGGGTCGGCGCGCGATGAGGCGCGCGAGGTGCCGTTCGCCGAGCCAGCCCTCGCGGTAGTAGATGACCTCGAGGGAGCCGCAGTCCCGAAGCAGCTCGTTCGGCTCGGCGAGCCAGCGCTTCGAGGGGCGCATCTTGCGCTCGAGGTTGCGGAGCGTCGGAAGCTCGGCGACCACGGTACCGCCGGGCGCGAGCTGCGAGAGGATCACCGGGAAGAGCGCGCGCTGCCGGTAGTGGAAGCAGGCCACGAGACCGAAGGGCCCCGCGGGGAGGGGCTGGAGCTCGAGGTCCAGCGCCTGCGTGCGGATGGAGAGGCCCTCGTCCGCCGCCGCCTCCCGGGCCAGCGCCAGACCCACGGGGGAGATGTCGACGGCGGTCACCTCGAGGCCGCGGCGCGCCATGAACACGCTCATGCGGCCGCTCCCGGCGGCCACGTCGAGGGCCTGGCCGGTGGTCGGCAGCTCCTCGTCGAACTCCCGGAGCCACGAGGGTTCACCCCCGGGGTGTTGCCCGCTGCGGTAGCGGGCATCCCACTTTTCGCGGTCCGCTTCGGCCATCGCGGGAGCCTTCGCCAGAGCTCCGGTGGCCGCAAGTCGCCCTTGAAGCCGGACCCCGCGCTAGGGGATGCTCCCGCCCGGGTTGGGGTCTCACGAACGGACCGGACGCGATGGACGCTGACGCGCTGCGTGAAGAGCTGGACGCCCGAGGCATCCGGAAAGCCAAGGTCGGCGGCTTCGACGTCGACGGTATTCTCCGGGGCAAGCTGATCTCCCTCGAGAAGCTTTTCGGAGCCGTGGAGAAGGGCTTCGGGTTCTGCGACGTGATCTTTGGCTGGGACGTGGCCGACGCGCTCTATGACAACGCGGCGGTCACGGGCTACCCGGATGCGCTCGCCAAGATCGACCTCTCGACGCTCCGCGTGCATCCCCGGGAGCCGGACACGGCGCATTTTCTCGTCGACTTCCACACCCCGGACGGCAAGCCGCACCCGGCCTGTCCGCGCTCGCTCTTGAAGCGCGTGGTGGCCCGGGCCGAGAGCGCCGGCTTCCGGCCGCGCTTCGGCGCCGAGCTCGAGCTCTGGGTCTTTCGCGAGACGCCGGAGAGCCTGCACGCCAAGGGGTTTCAGGAGCTCGAGCCCCTGAGCCCGGGCATGTTCGGCTACTCCTGGCTCCGCGAGGCGCAGCATGGCGACTTCGTGCACGACGTGCTCGACACCATGGCCGCCTACGACGTGAACGTGGAGGGCTTCCACACGGAGACGGGCCCGGGCGTTTGGGAGGTCGCGCTCCGCTACGACGACGCCGTGCGCGCCGCGGACCAGGCCGCGCTCTTCAAGACCACGCTCAAGGCCCTCGCGCACCAGCACGGCCTGGCCGTGACCTTCATGGCCAAGTGGAGCGCGGCCTTTCCCGGCAGCAGCGGCCACCTTCACCAGTCGCTCTGGGACGGCGAAGGGCAGGTCAACCTCTTCGCCGACGCCAAGGGGGCCCACGGCCTGAGCAGGACCGGGCGCCACTACCTCGGTGGACTCGTGGCCACGGCCCCGGAGCTCGCGGCCCTCTATGCCCCCTTCGTGAACAGCTACAAGCGCTACGTGCCGGGGCTCTGGGCACCGCTCACGGCCAGCTGGGGGCCGGAGAACCGAACCTGCGGCGTACGCCTCATCGCCGGCTTCGGCGCGAAGGCCACGCGCCTCGAGCTTCGCCACGCGGGGAGCGACCTGAACCCCTACCTCGCGATGGCTGCGAGCCTCGGCGCCGGTCTCTACGGCATCGAGGAGGGCCTCGAGCCGCCGGCGCCCACCGAGGGCGATGCGGCGGCGCAGGGTCCCGCGCTGCCGACCACGCTCGCCGAGGCCACGGCCCGGCTCCATGCGAGCGACGCCGCGAAGACCATCCTCGGCGAGCCCTTCGTCGACCACTACGCGCGCACCCGCGACTGGGAAGTACGCGAGCACCGGAAGGCCGTGAGCGGCTGGGAGCTCCAGCGCTACTTCGAGGCCGTATAGCCATGCTCGAGAAGCTCAACCCGCTCCGGGTCTACTCGGAGCGGCCGCTGCGCCTGCCGCGGCTGCGGCCCTTCGTGCCAAGGCCGACCGATCCGCCCGTCTACTATTTCAACGCGGAGCGGGACGACATCGTGCGCGACGTCATCGCCCGCGTCGTGGACCAACACGCGGCGGATCGGCCGCGCCTCGAGCTCGCGCTGAACGACGCGGCCTATCACGAGATCCGTCGCCTCTCGAGGCAGGGGGACATCGAAGCCAAGGAGCATCTCGGTTTCTTCAAGGGCCTCGCGCGGCGCCTCGCGCGCATGAGCGAGGCCGACAAGCGCGAGGCGCTCCGGCACATCGTGACGCGCTACGCCGAGGACGTCGCGGGCAACTTCGACCCGCGGGTCTACGACCTCAGCCGCCACGTCATGCCCCGGCTCATCACCGGCGTGATGCGTCCCTCGCGGCTGCCCGTGGAGCTGCTGCCGAGCTCGCCGGGGAGCACGCGCGCCGTGGACGAGCTGCTGCGCATCGAGGGCGCCGTGGAGAAGCTCCGGCGCCTCGAGAAGACCGGCACGCTCGTCTACGTCCCGACGCATAGCTCGAACCTCGACTCCATCGTGCTCGGCCACGCCCTCGAGCAGGCGGGGCTGAGCCCGGCCATCTACGGCGCGGGCAAGAACCTCTTCACCAACCCCATCATCAGCTTCTTCATGCACAACCTCGGCGCCTACCGCGTCGACCGGCGCATCGCGGCCCGCGTCTATAAAGACGTGCTGAAGACGTACTCGCAGGTGATGCTCGAGCGGGGCTACCACTCGCTCTTCTTCCCCGGGGGCACGCGGAGTCGCTCGAACCTGCTGGAGCACCGGCTGAAGCTCGGTCTCGCGGGCAGCGCCGTGCAGGCCTTCAGCCACAACCGCGTGCGCGGCGTCGACCGGAACCTCTACTTCGTCCCCGTGACCATCAACTACGAGCTCGTGCTCGAGGGCGAGACGCTCATCGAGGATTGGCTCAAGTCCGAGGGCAAGGCGCGCTACATCATCGAGGACGACGAGTTCTCGCGCCTCGACCGCTGGGTCGCCTTCTTCCGAAAGATCGTCGGGCTCGCGGGCGCGTGTGTGATCCGCTTCGGCGACCCCGTGGATCCCTTCGGCAACCCCGTCGACGACGAGGGCTGCAGCCTGGCGCCGGGCGGCCGGCCCATCGACGTGGGCAGCTACGTGAAGCGCCAGGGGCAGGCCGTGGAGGATGCGCAGCGCGACGCGGCCTACACGCGGGACCTCGGCGAGGTGCTCGTGCGCCGCTACCGGGAAGAGACCGTGCTCATGGCCACGAGCCTCGTGGCGCACGTGCTCTACCGGCGGCTCGTACGGGAGACCATGGGCTTCGACCTCTTTCACCGGCTCCGGCACCGCGGCGAGGTGAGCCTCGCGCGGGAGCGGCTGCACGCGGAGGTCGGGGCGCTCCGGGACCGGCTCCGGGGCCTCGAGGACGCGGGCAAGGTGCGCGTGAACCACGACATCCGCGAGCGCTCCCCCGCGGACATCGTCGACCGCGCGCTCACCGTGTGGAACGGCTACCACCGGCGGACGGCGGCCCGGGACGAAGGGTCCGACGTGACCGCCGAGGACCCGACGCTGCTGCTCTACTACCAGAACCGGCTGGTCCCCTTCGCCGAGCGCGTGGCCGGGCAGGAGGACCTCGCCGCGGCGCGGGAGATCGCCGCCCTCGAGATCCGGGGGGCCACGTGAGCGGCGCCAGGAGCCGCGTGCGCGTGGGCGTGCTCGGAGGTGGCGGCTTCGGTCGGGGCCTCGCCGCCGCGGCGGCGCGCGCAAAGAACGAGGTGACGCTCTGGAGCCGCTCGGCGCGCGAGCTCCCCGCGGGCGTGGAGAGCACCGGCGAGCTCGCGGCCCTCGGGGGCTGCGACGTGATCTTCCTGGCCGTTCCTTCGGGCTACGTGGAGTCGCTCTCGACGGAGCTCGGCCGGCACCTCGACGGGTCGCACGTGCTCGTGCACGTGAGCCGCGGACTCGTGGGCCCGCAGCTCGGCACGCTCTCGCAGCTCCTTCGTCGCACCACGCCCTGCCGGCGCGTCGGCGCGCTCGCGGGCCCCCTCATCGCCGAAGCGCTGGCCAGCGGCGCGCCGAGCGGCGCGGTGGTCGGGACGCGCTTCCAGGAGGTCGCTGGGCTCGTGCGGGACGCCATCGCGTCCGACGGGCTCCGCCTCTACGAGTCCGCGGACATCGTGGGCGTCGAGGTGTCGAGCGCGCTCGTGGGTCTGCTCGCGCTCGCCGTGGGCTACGGACGCGGGCTCGGCGCCGGGCCCGCGTCGCTGAGCGTGGTGCTCACGCGGGGTCTCGCCGAGGCCCGGCGGCTCTTGCCGACGCTCGGAGGCCAGGCCGACACGCTGAACGGCCTGGCCGGCTTCGGGGACATGCTCGCCGTGGCCGCCGGTGACGCGCGCCCGGAGGTTCGCCTCGGGGAGGCGCTCGCGGCGGGCCAGAGCGTCGAGGAGGCGGGCCGGGTGGCCGGGGCCTACATCGAGGGGCTGACCATCGGCCGGCGCGTGGCGGCCCACGCGGAGCGGGCGCACGTGGACGTGCCCGTGGCGCGGGCCATGGCCCAGGTCATCGCCGGGGAGCTGGCGGGCGAGGCGGCGGTGCGGGCGCTGATGGCGCGTCACGCCGGGCGGGAGTAGGCATGAGCGACGTGACTGAACCGGTCGTCTGGAGCTTTCCCACGCGCTGCGTCTTTGGCGCCGGCGCTGTGCGCGGCGTCGGCGCCGAGGCCGCGCGGCGCGTGGCCTCGCCCCGCGCGGCCGTGCGGGTGACGGGCGAGGGCGTGCGCGAGGCGGGCC
>JBCCAW010000573.1:0-3866 GCA_039814655.1 Myxococcota bacterium
CCACGCCGCCCGCATCGAGGCCGCCCACGCAGGCCGCGCCGCCCGCCCAAGGCCGCGCCGCGTCGCTGGCCGCCGCGCCCCCACCTCCGCCGCCGCCCAGCCGCACGAAGGACAGCGGCACGAAGGAGAGCGGCAGGAAGGACACCGTTCCCCCGGCGTCGGGCTACGACCCGAGCGACTTCGACGACCACGCGAGCACCACCAAGGTGGCCGACGTGAAGGCCCACACCGGCTACGATCCGAGCGCTTTCGAAGACGACGAATCCGCCACCAAGATGGCTGAAATCCCGGACGAGCTGCTCGAAGCGGCCAAGAGCCTCGCCTCGCCGCCCAGCGAGGAAGCGGGCTTTCGGGCCGTCTACGCGGAGTTCGTGGCCATGAAGCGCCGCTGCGGAGAGCCGACGGACAAGCTGCGCTTCGACCGCTTCAAAAAGACGCTCACGCGCAACCGCGACGCCATTCTGAGCAAGCACGACGCCTCCACCGTCCGCTTCACGGTCTACGAGAAGAACGGCAAGGCGGCGCTCCGCGCGACCCCCATCAAGTAGCGGCTCGGCTCGAGGCGGCGAGAAACAGTGGCCGCGAAGAGAGGGCGCGCGGCGCGCCGACGACGGGCACTGCGCGTAGGAAAGGGGCCGCCTCGGGATGCGAAGCGGCCCCTTCAGAGTCCGTACCGATGGGGCCGTGGGAGTGAAATGAGTCGAACCCCTACCGTGCTAGTAGGTGGGAGCCGCATCGGCCGCTTCAGGCTTCCCGGAGAAGTTTGCCGGGTCTGCACACCGCGGACGACTGAGCCCCCTAGTCGACCTAGTCAGGGATTCTTCTCGGTCCTCACGTGCCCTTCAGAGGGACGATCGAACCTAGCCAGCGCACCGCAGCGGGTCAACGTCAGCGCCGCTCTCGGCCCTTCCAAGGCACGTCCGGCACCCCGGCGCTGTGGTTCGCGACGCGCGCCAACACGAAGAGCAGATCGCTGAGCCGGTTGAGGTAGTGGCGCAGCTCGTCGCGCACCGGCGACTGGGCCGCCAGCGCCACCATGCGCCGCTCGGCCCGGCGACACACGGTGCGCGCCACGTGAAGCTGCGCCGCCGCGTGCGTGCCGCCGGGGAGGATGAACGTCTGGAGCTCCGGGAGTCCTCCCTGATGCGTATCGATGGCCTCCTCGAGGCGCGTGATGGACGCCTCCTGGAGCGCGGGCACGAAGAGCTTCTCGGCCTTCTCCGGGACCGCCGCCAGCTCCGCCCCCACATCGAAGAGCTCGAGCTGAACCTGCGCGAGCAGCGCGTCCAGGGACTCGGGAAGTCCGATGGCGCGGGCGACGCCAAGCGTCGAGTTGAGCTCGTCCACCTCGCCGTAGGCTTCGACGCGGGCGCTCGCCTTCGAGACGCGCGCGCCCCCGAAGAGACCGGTCTCGCCGGCGTCTCCGGTCTTCGTGTAGATCTTCATGGCGCTTGATTAGGACGGGGAGGCGGCGCCGGGAAGGTCGAAGCGCTCTCCCGGTGCGATTCGACCGGCGCGCGCGAGCTCCGCGCCGCTCACGCGGCGCCGTCCGGGCTCCTGCACTTCCTCGAGGGCGATCGCGCCCTCGCCGCACGCTACGATCAGCGAGTCGTCGCCGATGGCGAGCACCTCGCCAGGCGCGCCCGCCGCGTCGCGCCGCGCGCTCCGGTGCACCTTGAGGCGCTGCCCCGCCCGCTCGAGAAAGGTCCCGGGCCAGGGCCGGAGCGCGCGCACCCGGTCGTGGCACGTCGCGGCGGGTTGGCGCAGGTCCAGCCGGCCATCCTCCTTCGTGAGCAGCGCCGCGTGCGTCACGCCTTCCCGGGGCTGCGGCGTCGCGTCGCGCTCACCCGCGACATAGGCCGGCAGCGCGTCCCGGAGCAGCGCCGCGCCGAGCGTCGCCAGCCGGGCGCCGAGGGCCGGTGTGTCTTCGTCCGGGTCGATGGCCGTCTCCCGCGCGGCGATCATGGGCCCCGTGTCCATGCCCTCGTCCATGCGCATGAGCGTGACACCCGTGCGCGCGTCGCCATGCATGAGCGCGTACTGGATGGGCGCGGCGCCGCGCCAGCGCGGAAGCAGCGAGCCGTGCACGTTGACGCAGCCGCGCCGCGGCGCGTCGAGCACGGCTCTCGGCAGGATGCGGCCGTAGGCGACGACCACGGCCACGTCGAGCTCGAGCTCCTGGAGCCGGGCCGCAAGCGATCCATCCCGCACCTTGCGCGGCTGGTGCACGGGCAGGCCGAGCTCGAGGGCCCGCGCCTTCACGGCCGGCGGCTGGAGCTTGAGCCCGCGGCCCCGGGGCTTGTCCGGCTGGCTCACGACGAGGACCACCTCGGCGACGGTCGCGAGCGCGTCGAGGCAGGGCACGGCGAAGGCCGGACTCCCAAAGAAGGCGGCGCGCATGACGGTCTCCGGGGTCCGCGTCAGCGCGCGGAGGCTTCGGCGCTCTGGCGCTTGACCATGGACCGGTGGAGCAGACGGCGGCCGAGCACGCCGAGCTTGTCGATCATCAGCTTGCCGTCGAGGTGGTCGTTCTCGTGCTGGATGGCGATGGCCAGAAGCCCATCGGCCTCGACCTCGATGGTCTCGCCGGGCCGGTCCTGCGCGCGAACGCGCACGACCGCGGCGCGCTTGATCTCTTCGCGTGCCCCGGGGAACGAGAGGCAGCCTTCGTCGAAGACGATCTCACCTTCACCCGCGAGGATCTCCGGGTTGACGAAGACGCGTAGGTCGCTCGGCTCGTCGTCGCCGGTCGCCGTGTCGACGATGAAGAGGCGTTTCGCGATGCCGAGCTGTGTGGCCGCGAGACCGACGCCGGGCGCGGCGTACATGGTCTCTGCCATGTCGTCCACGAGGGTCTGGAACTCCGGTCCGAAGTCCGTCACGGGCTCGCCGGGGATGCGAAGTCGCTTGTCCGGGTAGTGCAGAATCGGTCGAATGGCCATGGGCGCCTTCGTGTATGGAGCCTGCTCCGCGCCGGATCAACCGCCGGGCTCGCCGTGCTCCAGCGCCTCGGCGTAGAGGGCCCGGAGCCGCGCGTCGAGGAGCACGTCGCGTGCTTCATCGAGCACCGCCAGCGCCTCCTGCCGTTCGCCCTCGCGATGCTCGAGGCCGAGAGCGGCCAGCGCGAGGCGCCGGAGCCCGGCGGTGAGACGCGCGTGGGCGGCTTCGACCTCTCGCGCC
Source organism: Myxococcota bacterium (assembly GCA_039814655.1). Lineage (GTDB taxonomy): Bacteria > Myxococcota_A > Polyangia > Polyangiales > Houyiibacteriaceae > CALCTH01. Next base: position 3,181 of record JBCCAW010000573.1, read on the forward strand.
GAGGCCTCCCGGGAGACCTCCAGGAGCGCGAAGTAGTCCCCCACGGCGACGGCGGCCGACACGCGGTCCAGCCGCGCGCGGGCCGCCTCCAGGCGAAAGCCCGACCCGCCTCCGCCCACGCGACCCCCGAAGCGAATCACGCCGGCCGCGCCGAGCGCCAGCAGCGCGCCGGGCCCGCCCGCCTCGGGCGGAAGCGCGTCGAGGAAGGCGCCGACGGAGTCGCCCGCGTGACGCTCGAAGGCGCGCACGAGCTCGGCTTCGAGCCCGACCTGCGCGGCGCGAGCCCGGAGCCGGGCGTCGAGCACGAGCGCTGCGTCGTCCCGGAAGGCGAGGCCCCGGCGTGCGTCCTCGCGGCCGAGGCGGCGCCGGGCTCCTTCCACGGCGGCGGACAACCATCGCCGGCCGAGCCAGCGCGCAGCCTGCCGGGCCGCCGGGCTCGAGGGCGCCGCGTCGCCAGCCAGCACGTAGCGCGCCTCCGGGGCCGCGACGGCCTCCGCGAGCAGCGCCTCGGCCGCGCGCCGCCGGGTCTGATCCACGGCGAAGGCGTCGAGGTCTCCCTCCTCCACGGCGCGCTCGAGGAGGTCCTGGGCGGCTGCCTCGTCCGCGGGCACCAGCGCCAAGAGCCCGCGGGCCCGAAGCTCGCTGGCGGCCCGGAGCGCTACGGGCCCTTCAAAAGACAGAGATGC
>JBCCAW010000186.1:0-9724 GCA_039814655.1 Myxococcota bacterium
GCAGCGTTCAGGAGGCCAAGCGCTGGTACCCGCTGTTCGGGCTGCTGGCCAACGTGGCGCTCATTTTCTCCGGCCAGTTCGTGCGCAAGCCCGGGCGAGCGCCGCCGCCGTCGCCTGCGCCGCCACGCCGTCGGTGAAATCCACCACCGGCGAGCGGCCTTCGAAGACCAGGTCGATGGCCGCGTCCTGCGTCGCGTCGCCCTGACGAAGCGGCCCCTCGTAGCTCACGCGAAGGCGCTTGCCCGGCTCGAGCACCTCCCAGCGCGCGCCGCCCGCGGCCCAGCCGTCGCCGGCCGGATGCCGCGGGTTCGGCACCTCGGCGATGGGCTGGCCGGGAAGGCGTAGCGACGTCCACACCTCCGCGGGCCGACCCGTGCGCACGGCCAGGCGACTCGCGAGGGCGAAGCCGTCCTGACCCCGGCCGTAGAGGTAGACGCTGTCGTTGTAGAGCGGCACGTCCGGCTCGAGGTGCAGCGTCTCGAGCGCGTCCACCGGGAGCGTGTGCCGGCGCTTCGAGCGCACCATGAGGTTGGCGAGAGCACGCTTCAGCATCGGAGTGACGCTATACCAGGGGCCATGAGCCAACCGGAGCCCCTTTACGACGTGGCCATCGTGGGCGCGGGCCCTGCCGGCGCGACGGCCGCCGCGACGCTCGCCGAGGCGGGCAAGCGCGTCGCGCTGCTCGACAAGGCGACCTTTCCTCGGGACAAGCGCTGCGGCGACGCCTGGTGCCAGCCGGCGCTCGAGATTCTGGCGGAGCTCGGCGTGCTGCCGGAGCTCGAAGCCCAGGGCGCCGTGCAGTGGGTGCGCTCCGGCGGCCTCGTGTCGCCGAGCGGCCGGAGTTTCGTCAGCCCGGACGAGGGCGCGCGGGAGGGCGCGCCGCCGGTGGCGGCGATCCAACGCAAGGTGGCGGACGAGGCCATCGTGCGCGCTGCCGAGCGCCGCGGCGCGGAGCTGCACGAGGGCGCGGCCGTCGTGTCGGCGACCCTCGCCGGCGGCGAGTGGACCGTGCGCTGCAAGGACAAGCGGCGCTTTCGCGCGCGCATGCTCGTCGCCGCGGACGGCGCCACGAGCCGCCTCGCCCGTTCCCTCGGCGTGGTCACCACCCCGGCCAATGGCGTGGCGAGCCGCCAGTACATCAAGGGCGGCACGCACCACTTCACGAGCGACGGCGTGCTGCTCTACCCGGACTACGTGCTGCCGGGCTACGTCGCCTTCTTTCGCCACCCGAACGACGACATCGACCTGGGCTGCTACGCGCTTCCGGGCGGTCGCGTGCCGGCGTCCGGGCTCAAGGAGCTGATCCGCACCAAGGTCGCTGCGGACCCCTTCGTGCGCGAGGTGCTCGGCGACGGGGCCGAGCCCCTCGAGCGGCCGGGCATGGCGCCGCTCCGCCTCGGCGGCGAGCGGCGAAGCTACGGCGAGCGCCTGCTCGTGGTCGGCGACGCGGCCGGGCACACGGACCCGCTCACGGGCGAGGGCATCCATACGGCGATGGTCGCCGCGCGCCACGCCGCCCGGGTGGTGAACACGGCCTTCGTCACCAGCGATTTTTCGCCCGGCGCGCTCGCGGCGTACCAGCGGGCGTGGATGCGGTCCTTCGGCCGTGATTTTCCCATCTCCGCGGCGGCGGCCCGGGCCATCGACCGCTTCCCGGCACTGCTGGATACAGCGGTGCTCGCCGCGCAGCGCCACGGCGTGGACTTCATGGACGGCTTCGGCGCAGCCATGACCGGCGTCGCGTCCAAGGCGACCTTTCTCGCGCCCAAGATGGCGCTCCCGCTGGCCGCGGCGCTCCTGCGCCTTGGTCTCGGCCGCGGGCGCCGGGCCTACGCCGAGGGGCCGCGCGGCGACGCTCGCGCGCCGGCCTACCGGCACAGCTTCATGCGGCACGCGCTCGCGGCCCGGGCCTGACGCGGGACAGCGCGGAGCCCCGAGGCCATGATGTGGCCATGCGCGTGATGAACTTCGGGCCCGGTCCCGGGCGCTTGCCTTTGCCGGTGCTCGAGGAGGTCCGGGACGGCCTGCTCGACCACGCCGGCACGGGCATGTCCATGCTGGAGCACAGCCACCGGGGCCCGGCCTTCGAGGCCGTGCTGGCGAGCGCCGAGGCGCTGCTCCGCGAGCTGCTCCCCGTGCCCGAGAGCCACGCCGTGCTCTTCCTGCAGGGAGGCGCCACGCAGCAGTTCGCGCAGGTGCCCATGGCCTTCGCCGGGGGCGGGGGCGTGGACCTCGTGGACACGGGCACCTGGTCCCGTAAGGCCTACGCCGCGGCGGGCTTCTACGGCTCGCCGCGCTGGGCGGCGCGCGGGACCGACGCGGACGGGCGCTACGTCCGCGCGCCCCTGGCGCTCGAGCTCGACCCGGCTGCCCGCTACGTGCACCTCACGACCAACGCGACCATCACCGGCGTGCAGTACCAGGCGCTCCCGGAGCTTCCCCCGGGTACGCCGCTCGTGGCCGATGCGTCGTCGGACGTGCTGTCCGGGCCCCGGGACGTGAGCCGTTTCGCCCTGCTCTACGCCGGCGCCCAGAAGAACCTCGGACCCGCCGGGGTCACGGTGGTGGTCGCCGAGCGCGCGTTTCTCGCGCGGGCGCGCCGGGACCTGCCGGACGCCTTCCGCTACGACGTGTTTCTCGCGAAGCGATCCGCGCCGAACACGCCGCCGACCTTCGCCATTCACGTGCTCGAGCGCGTGCTGCGCTGGGTGAAGGCCCAGGGTGGCGTGCACGCCATGGACGCGCGCAACGCCGCCAAGGCCGGCGCCATCTACGGCGCCCTCGACGCTCACGCGGGCTTCTATCGCCTGCCCGTGGAGGTGCCGTCCCGGAGCCGCATGAACGTGGTGTTCCGCCTCGCGACGCCGGAGCTCGAAGAGCAGCTCCTGGCGGCAGCGGCGGAACATGGAATGGTGGGGCTCCGCGGCCACCGCAGCGTGGGCGGGCTTCGCGTGTCGCTCTACAATGCGGTGGAGCTAGCGGAGGCTCAGGCGCTGGCGCAGCTTCTGGACGCCTTCGCCCTCCGCCATGGCTGACCTCATGCGCAGATACTCTCTCCCCGCTCTCTTGGCTCTGGTGGTCCTGGTTGGCCCGGGCTGCGAAGAACAAGACGACGCCGGGCCGTGTCGCCCGGTTGTCGTCGAGACGCCCATGGACCTGCCCGTGCGCGGTGATGGTGCGCTGATCCTTGGTGAGCTCGAGGCTGGCGACCGGCTCGCAGCCTGGAGCGACGGCGAGACCGTCGACCTCGTGGACGGGTTCCAGGGCGGCTATATGGTCACGCCTGCGGTGGCCTTGCCGGGCGATAGCGTGTCCTGCGCCACGGTGCGCCTCGAAGCGAGCGTCGACGGGAACTCGCTTGGCGCCGGCGTGTTTGCGGGCAGTTTTCAAGCGTCGTTCGATGGCGGCAGCGTGAGCCAGGCCTTCCCGGCGCTGCTCGGCTTCGATGCGGATAGCTTGGTCGGCGGCGCGCTCACGCTGACGGCCATCGCCTACACGGAAGAGTGGCGGAGCGAGCCGGACACGCGGACCGTGGTTCTGGGCGCTCCGAACTGAGTGCTCCGGCGTCACGGCCTTTCGGCCCCGAGCCGCCGGCCGAGGCGCGCCGCTACCCTCCGTCACACCCGGGCGCTAAGTCTGGCTTCATGAGCCAGGCCATCGAGCTCGTCAGCCACCTCACACCCAAGGGCGACCAGCCGAAGGCCATCGCCGAGCTGACGGCAGGCCTCGAGGCGAAGGACGAGCACCAGGCTCTGCTGGGCATCACCGGCAGCGGCAAGACCTTCACCATCGCGAACATGATCGCGAAGGCGAACCGGCCGGCGCTGATCATGGCGCCGAACAAGACGCTCGCGGCGCAGCTCTATAGCGAGATGAAAGAGCTCTTTCCGAACAATGCGGTGGAGTACTTCGTCAGCTACTACGACTATTATCAGCCGGAAGCCTACATTCCTTCTTCCGATACCTATATCGAGAAGGACGCCATCATCAATGACGCCATCGACCGCATGCGTCATTCGGCGACGCGCTCGCTTCTGAGCCGCCGGGACGCGATCATCGTCGCGTCGGTGAGCTGCATCTACGGCATCGGCAGCTCCGACTGGTACCAGGAGATGCTCATCTGGCTGAGGACCGGCGAGGAGTACCTACGCTCGCGCCTGCTCCGGCGGCTGGTGGAGCTTCAGTACCAGCGCAACGACGTGGACTTTCACCGCGGCACCTTCCGCGTGCGCGGTGACACGGTGGAGATCTTCCCGGCGCACGAGGACACGCATGCGATCCGTGTCGAGTTTTGGGGCGACGAGATCGAGCGCATTCGCTTGGTGGACCCGCTGCGTGGCCAGGCCATCCAGGATCTTCAGGACTACCCGATCTACCCGGGCTCCCACTACGTGACGCCGGAGGAGCAGCGAGGGAAGGCCATCACGGCCATCCGCGAGGAGCTCCGCGAACGCCTCGGGGAGCTCGAGCGGGCCAACAAGCTGCTGGAGCGGCAGCGCCTCGAGCAGCGGACCATGTTCGACCTGGAGATGCTCGAGCAGATGGGCTTCTGCCAGGGCATCGAGAACTATTCGCGGCATCTCAGCGGCCGGAAGGAAGGCGAGGCTCCGCCGACGCTCCTCGACTATTTCCCGGACGATTTCTTGTGCATCTTGGACGAGTCGCACCAGACCGTGCCGCAGATCGGGGCCATGTACCGCGGCGACCGGGCGCGGAAGGAGACGCTCGTGAGCCACGGCTTCCGGCTCCCGAGCGCCCTCGACAACCGGCCGCTCAAGTTCGAGGAGTGGCAGAAGCGCGTCGGGCAGCGCGTGTACGTGTCGGCCACACCGGGCGACTTCGAGCTCGAGGCGACGGGCGGCGTGGTGGTGGAACAGGTCATTCGGCCGACGGGGCTCATGGACCCGACCATCGAGGTGCGGCCCGTGCGGAGCCAGGTGGACGACCTGCTCGGGGAGATCCGGAAGCGCGTCGCGAAGAACGAGCGCGTGCTCGTGACGACGCTGACGAAGCGCATGAGCGAAGACCTCACGGAGTACTACGGCGAGCTCGGCGTGAGCGTGCGCTACCTGCACTCGGACATCGACACGCTGGAGCGCATCGAGATCCTCCGGGACCTGCGGAAGGGGGTCTTCGACGTGCTCGTGGGCATCAACCTGCTGCGCGAGGGCCTGGACCTGCCGGAGGTGTCGTTGGTCGCGATTCTCGACGCGGACAAGGAGGGCTTTTTGCGGTCACCGCGCTCGCTGATTCAGACCATCGGTCGCGCGGCGCGGAACGTGGAAGGCCACGTGATCATGTACGCGGACCGGATCACGGCGGCCATGGAGCTCGCCATGAGCGAGACCGAGCGCCGCCGGAAGCGCCAGGACGCCTACAACGAGGAGCACGGCATCGTCCCGCAGACGGTCCGGAAGGCCATTCACGAGCTTGACCCCTCCATGGGCCAGAGCGACTACTACGGCGTGCCCGTGGTCGACGACGACACGGACCAGCCGCTCAGCGAGCGTCTCGCGGCGCTCAAGGCGGCCATGTACAAGGCCGCCGAAGACCTCGACTTCGAAAGGGCCGCCGAGCTCCGCGACGAGATGAAGCGCCTCGAGGGCGGCGAAGACCGCGACGGCAAGATCCGGAAGAAAAAGGGCAAGGCCAAACGCGGCCAGCGCCCGCGTCGCTGAGGGGTACCGGTCGGTCGACCTCTGGCCCGGTGCTGCGGTAGCGTTCACCCATGAGGAGCTGGCTCCCCTTCGCCCTCGCTGGTCTCGTCGCTCTCGCTCTGGGCTCGTTCGGGCAGGCGTCGCGGGGCTCCGCGCAGCGCGGGGACGGGGAGTCGGCAAGGGTGACTCCGCACGACGCCGGCGCCCAGCGTGCCGAGGCCGGCGACGACGGTGATCCCGCGGAGAGGGTTGTGCTCGGGCGTCCGCGCTTTGCGTGTCCCGTACCGCCGGAGCTCGAGCAGACGACGACGTTGGTCGTGGAGGTCGTGGTGGCCGCCGAGGGCAGGCTGATGCGCTACGACGTGCGGACGCCGGCTCCGCCTGCGGTCCTCGACGCGGTGCGCCATTGCCTGGGCGTACACTGGAACGAGTGGGAGCCGTCGCGGCGTGCCGGAGAGCCCGTGACGCACGCCTGGGTGGCGCCCTTCGTCTTCCGCGCCACGCCGGAGAGCGCCCGCGCGGCCGTGGCAGCGACACTTCGCGGCGCTCACGCCTGCGTCCAGGAGTGTGACGACCCGCCGCAGCAGTACGTGCTGCGCGTCGGCGTGCACGTGGGTGAGGAGGGGCGACCAACGCGGGTTCGTGCGGAGGGCGGGCCGCCGCCGGTGAACGCATGTGCGGCGCGCTGCTACCGCCGGCTCGCGTTCCCCGTGCGGGATAGGGACCTCGCGGTGCCGGTGATCGTGCATGCACGGCAGCCGCCTTCCGCGGCCGCTCCGTCCTCCGCCGCGCCGTCCTCCGCCGCTCCGTCCTCCGCCGCTCCGTCCTCCGCCGCGCAAGTGGCCTTGCCTCCCGTGCCCGCGCCTCCCGCGGCGCGTTTCGTACGCGGAAGGGGACGCTTCTCCTGCCCCTTCACGGAACGCACGGAGTTCGATCGCTTGCGCGGCGAGGCGCGCATTCGCGTCACCGTGTCGGCCGAAGGGCGCCTGGTGGACTTTCGCGTTCGCGGCGGCACCTCGTCCCTGCGCGCCTTCGTGCGCCAGTGCCTGGAGGCCAACCGGGACCGTTGGCAGCCCGCCCGCGACGCGGTCTCGGGGGTCCCGGTGCAGGCGAGCTGGGAAACGACCTACCGCATCGACAGCGAGGTCTGGGACCTCTAGACCCTCCGAGCGCCGAGGGTCCTTTGCGAAAGGACCCTCATGGGAAAGACAGGCCCAGAACAAGCGCCCAGCGCTTGATTTGGGTCTAAAGCGCTGCGGCCTCCGCCGCCGCGACGAGCTGAGCCCAGTCCTCGGGCGCGATGCCGTCCGGAGTGGCGAGCGTCCCGAGCTCAGCCCCGTCGAGCGTGCGCGCGAAGACGAGCGCGGCGAGCAGCGAGCCGAGCGGCGACGGGTGCGACCCGTCGCTCGCGTAGAGCCGGTCGAAGAGCGCCTCGCTTTGGTCCCGCACCTCGCGGAAGGCCGGCCCTACCGGCGCGATGACGACGTCTCGACCCGCCGCTTCGATGGCGTCTCGCATGGCGGCGTAGCCTTCGTTCAGGCGCGTCTGCATGGTCTCGAAGTCCGGAAAGAGCGCCGCGTTGCGCTCGTCGCCGCGCTGCCTTCCCCAGGTCAGGTAGAGCACGATGCGCGCTTCGCCGGCGGCGGTGGCGAGGTCGACGGCGGCGCTCAGGCTGGCCTCTCGGTCCGGGTTGCCCGCTGGAAAGCCAGGGATCTGACTTTGTTCCTGGAGCACCACCACGTCCCACCCTTCGGCGAGGCGTCCCGCGAGCGCCGCGTCGCCGGCGTGCCGCACGAGACGCCGCCCGCCGGCCGTCACGTCGTCCACGTCCGGTGCCGGCATACGCCCCGTGGTCGTGGCGTAGAGCTGAGGGAGATCGTTGTAGAAAGTGTAGGAGTTGCCCACGAAGAGCACGCGGGCAGGGGGGCTGTCGCTTGGGCCGTCGCCCGCGTCGGCGTCTCCAGCGCCGGCGTCTCCCGCATCGGCGTCGCCCGCGTCGCTTGGGCCCGCGTCGCTCCCCGGCCGGGACGCATCGACGGTCGCGAGGTCCACGCTGGCGTCCGCCAGTTCGGCCTCGCCTTCGCCGCAGGCGAGGGCCGACGCGAAGAAGAAGAGCGCGAGCGCGAAGCGGCGTGACATGGGCCTACCGTAGCCGGAAGCAGGGGAGCGGGGGGCCGCGTGGTGAGGCAGGTCGCAGCCGTTCTCTCAGAACGCCGTCCACGCGCCGATGTGCACGCCGAGCTCGTGCTGGACGAACTCTGCGGGGCGGAAAACCAGCGCCGTGTCCTCATCGGCCGCCTGCAGATTCGCCCGCAGCCCGCCGACGCTGCCCCGGCCGTAGGCGTAGCGGAAGGCGAGCACGCTGCCGAAGGTCACGCGCTCGCGCGCTTGGTCCGCGGCCAGCGGATAGCTCGACTGCCAGCGGGCGCCGGCGGTGAGGCCCCAGAAGTCGATGGAGCTCGCGGCGAAGGCCGCCACGTCCTCTTGGCCCTGGCGGTCGGTGAAGAGCCCGCCGGCGAGCCAGATCGAGCTTGCGACCTGCCCCTCCAGCCCCGCGCGCAGGTTCCAGAAGGACCGGACCGACACCCCGAGGGCCTCGTTGGTCATGGGCGTCCACACCTCGCCGTCGACGGCGAAGCGAAGGCGTGGCGTCGCGCGGACCTCCGCGCCGGCGCGGACGCTGAGCCCTTCCACGGGACCGATGCGAGCGCTGGGGAGGCGCGTCTCGGAGGTCTCGAAGGTGGAACCGTCGCCGCCGAGCTCGCCACCGCCGCCGGCCGTGGTCGTCACCCGCACGCGTCCTCTGACCGAGAGGGCGATGACCGGTGAGCCGACGGTCAGCGCCACCGTGGCCCGCGGCGTGGCGTTCCACGTGAGGCCGAGTTGCGCCCCCATGCCGCCGAAGGTGAGCTCGCTTTGCTCGTCCGTCCCCACGACGATGCTGCCCATGGCGTCGGCGAGGCGGCCGCTCAGGAAGGTGGTCGTGCGGGTGTTCGCGTAGACGCCTTCGAGGGAGCCGCCGATCCAGAGGCCGGGCGCGAGCTTCCGGGCCACCGAGAGCACGCCCACGTAGAGGGCCGACTCGCTCATCAGCGTGAGGCGGAGCGCGCCTTCGCGCATGCCCTCCATCCGGTCGAGCGCCACGCTGAGCTGGACCTCCTGCGCTGTCGGGGAGAACAAGCCGAAGCCGACGCGCCAGTCGTCCCCGATGGGCCGGGCGTAGGCGAGCGCGCTCGGGATGGAGACGATCTCCGTGTTCCGGACGGGCACCGCGACGAGCGGCGTGGTGACCAGGTCCGGACTCTGCGAGATGCGGAGGTGGAAGGCCGAGCCGCTCACGTCGGCGCGCGCCTGCTCGAGGCGGCCGAGAAGCGCCGGGTTGTAGTACAGGGCCGCGGCTCCAGTGCCGTTGGCGACCGCCGCCTGACCCATGAGCGCGGCTTCGTTCGACACGGGCACGGCGTCCCCGTTGCCCGCCGCGACGGGCGACGGATGGGCAGCCCCCAGGAGCACGACGCCGCTCGCGAGCGCGGCGAGGAGGCGCGGTGGGCGAAGCGGCATGAGCGGGAGCTTCCGTTCTCGCTGGCGCCACGCCAAGGGTCACTCCTTGCGGGCCCGTTGCAGGAGCGGTCCTGACATCGGCGGCGGGCTTCGCTAGCTTGGACCGGTCGTGCGCGACCTGAGCAGAACTCCGCTTCGACGGGGAGCCCTTCCGTGGGGAGCGCCACTGCTGCTCGTGGCGCTGCTGGCGGCGCCGCTGATGACGCCCGAGCTGCCCCGGGCCGACGCGCAGGTGCGCTCGTGCGTGAGCTCGCGCCACGGCGTGGTGCGGCGCATCTGCCGCGAGCTCGCGCGCGCTGGCCGGCCGGAGCGCCTTCGCCAGCTCACCTTCGTGGCCTTCGAGCTCCGGGCCGAGGCGCGGCCGCAGCTCTGGCCCGCGGAGGCCTTCCGCATCACGCGCCACCGGGCGAGCTGGGGCGACGTGCCGCGCATCCAGATCGTCGACCCAAAGCTGCTCTTCGTGCAGCGGAATGGGCTGACGCGGCCGGCGGAGGTGAGCCTGGCCC
>JBCCAW010000139.1:0-11543 GCA_039814655.1 Myxococcota bacterium
CGACAACTGCTCCGTCGCCGCCGCCGTCGCCCGCGCAAACCGCGACAAAATCCACCGCTCCGCCAGCGACAACTCGCCCAGGCACGGGCACGGGCATGGGCACGGGCACGGGCACGGGCACGGGCACGGAGACGGGCACGGGCACGGAGACGGGCACGGAGACGGGCACGGACACGGAGACGGACACGGTCACGGACACGGAGACGGACACGGGCACGGACACGGGCACTTAGACGGAGACGGACACGGGCACGGAGACGGAGACGGAGACGGGCACGGGCACGGGTACGGACACGGAGACGGACACGGTCACGGCACGCGACGGACGAGGAACGGGCGCGCCGCCTCCGCGACGCGCCCGCCCCCGTCGTCCGAAGACCGTGCTCAGCTCTGCCGGTCGGCCTCGGCCACCGCGTCGAGGCGCGCCTGGGCCCAGTCGACGTCGCGCTGGAGCTCGTCGTACGCGGCGCCCTCGTAGCGCTCGCCGAAGCCCGCGAGCGCCTTGTTGGCCTCGGCGAGCTCCCCGCGCACCGCGTCCACGTCGACGTCCGCCGGCAGCGCAAAGAGATCCGTAAGCAGCAGAACCTTGTCCGGCTCCGCCTCGACGAAGCCCGGCCCGATGGCCGCCACGTGCGTCTTGCCGGACGCCCGGTAGGTCAGGATGCCCGTGCGGAGCGCGGCGAGGAGCGGAAGGTGGTCCGGCAGCACGCCGAACTCGCCCTGGACGCTCGGCGCCTGCACCGCGTCGGCCTCCGTGCGGAGCGCGAGGCCCGTCGGCGTGGCGACCTCGAGCGTGAGCTGGCTGGCCATGGCCTCAGCCCTTCTCGCGCTTGGCGAAGGCCTCGCGCACCTCGGCGATCCCGGCCTTGTACTGGAAGTCCTGCTCGGGGATCTCGTCGCACTTGCCCTCGAGGATCTCCTCGAAGCTCGAGATGGTGTCCTCGAGCTTCACGTACTTGCCCTCGAAGCCCGTGAACTGCTGGGCGACGAAGAAGGGCTGGCTCAGGAACTTCTGAATCTTGCGCGCCCGGTCGACGGTCTGCCGGTCCTCCTCCGAGAGCTCGTCCATGCCGAGAATGGCGATGATGTCCTGGAGGTCCTTGTAGCGCTGGAGCGTCTCCTGGACGCCGCGGGCCACGCGGTAGTGGCGCTCGCCCACGATGTTCGGGTCGAGCATGGTGCTCGTCGAGTCGAGCGGGTCCACGGCCGGGTAGATGCCAAGAGAGGCGATCTCACGGCTGAGCACCGTCGTCGCGTCGAGGTGAGCGAAGGTCGTGGCCGGCGCCGGGTCCGTGAGGTCATCGGCCGGCACGTACACGGCCTGCACGGACGTGATGGAGCCCTTGGTGGTCGAGGTGATGCGCTCCTGGAGGTTGCCCATCTCCGTGGAGAGCGTCGGCTGGTAGCCGACGGCGCTCGGGATGCGGCCGAGCAGCGCGGACACCTCGGAGCCCGCCTGCGTGAAGCGGAAGATGTTGTCGATGAAGAGCAGCACGTCCTGGCCGGCCTCGTCGCGGAAGTTCTCCGCGATGGTCAGCGCGCTCAGGGCCACGCGCGCGCGGGCGCCCGGCGGCTCGTTCATCTGCCCGTAAACGAGCGCGGTCTTCGAAAAGACGGTCTCGCCCGTGTCGAGCTTCGACTCCTGCATCTCGAGCATGAGGTCGTTGCCCTCGCGGGTACGCTCGCCGACGCCCGCGAAGCAGGACACGCCGCCGTGGCTCTTGGCCACGTTGTTGATGAGCTCCTGGATGAGCACGGTCTTGCCCACGCCGGCGCCGCCGAAGAGGCCGATCTTGCCGCCCTTTCGGTAGGGCGCGAGCAGGTCGATGACCTTGATGCCCGTCTCGAAGACCTCGACGTTCGGGTTCTGGTCGACGAAGGAAGGCGCGGCCCGGTGGATGGGCATGCGCTTTTCGCTGCTGACGGGCCCCGCCTCGTCCACCGGGTCCCCGGTGACGTTCAGAATCCGGCCGAGGCAGGCCTCGCCCACGGGGACGGTGATGGGCTGCCCCGTGCTCTTCGCGGCCATGCCGCGCACGAGGCCCTCGGTGCTGTCCATCGCGATGGCGCGCACCGTGCCCTCGCCGAGGTGCGACGCCACCTCGAGGGTCAGGTTCCACGCCTCGTCGGAGATGCCGGGGTTCGACACCTGAAGCGCCGCGAGAATCGGGGGCAGGTCGCCGCTCGGGAACTCGACGTCGACGACGGGGCCGATGACCTGGGTGATGCGACCGTTCTGAAGCTCTGCCATGGGAAACGTCCGTCTGTGGGCTGGGGCTCGGGGTTCTGACTCAGCCCTTGAGGGCCTCCGCGCCACCAATGATCTCCATCAACTCCTTCGTGATGGCGGCCTGGCGGGCGCGGTTGTACTGGAGGGTGAGGCGATCGATGAGGTCGCCGGCGTTGCTGGTGGCCGCGTCCATGGCCGTCATGCGGGCGCCGTGCTCGCTGGCTACGCTCTCGAGGAGCGCACGGTAGAGCTCGACCTGCACGTACATGGGCAGCAGCGTGTCGAGGAGCGCCGTCTTGCCGGGCTCGTAGATGAAGTCGCCGATCTGGTCCTCGGCGAGCTCCGCCGGGACGATGGGCAGGAGCGGCTCGACGATCACCTCCTGGCTGATGGCGCTCTTGAACTCGTTGTAGACGAGGTAGCAGGCGTCGAGGGCCTCGTCGGAGCTCACGTATTCGTGAATGATCGTGCGCCCGATCTCCCCGGCCTTGTCGAGCGTCGGGTCGGCGAAGACGCCGGTGAAGTCGTGGCGAATGGTCGCACCGCGGCGCCGAAGATAATCCCGGCCCTTCTTGCCGATGACCATGAACTCGACCTTTGAGCCCTCGGCCTCGAGCTCCCTCCAACGCGTGAAGGCGGCCTTGTTGATGTTGGCGTTGAAGGCGCCGGCGAGACCACGGTCCGAGGTGAGGACCACCATCATCACGTGCTTCGGCTCCCGCGCCTCGAGGAGCGGGTGCAGGTTCTCCGGGTCATCGAGCTTGGCGCGCGCAGCCACGGTGCTGAGCACGTCGTGGGTCTTCACCGCGTAGGGGCGAAGCTCGAGAATGCTCTGCTGCGCCTTCCGCAGACGCGCCGCGGCGACGAGCTTCATCGCGCGCGTGATCTTCTGCGTGTTCTTGACGCTTCCGATCCGCTTGCGGATGTCCTTGAGGCTCGGCATCAGTCCTTCTTCACGGCGAAGATCTTGCCGAAGTCCTGGAGGGCCTTGCTGAGCTTCTCGTTGAGCTCGCCCTTCTTCGGGCTCTTGCCCGCGCCGAGGTCGTCCATGATGCCGGCGTGGTTTTCGGCCATGAAGCTCATGAGCTCCGTCTCGTAGCGCCCGAGCACATCGACGGGGTACTCGTCGACGAAGCCGCGCGTGCCGGCGAAGACGATGCAGACCTGCTGCGCGAGGGGCTTCGGCGCGTACTGGCCCTGCTTGAGCAGCTCCGTGAGCCGCTCACCGCGCGCGAGCTGCTGCTGCGTGGCCTTGTCGAGGTCCGAGGCGAACTGCGCGAAGGCCGCCATGGCGCGGAACTGCGCCAGCTCGAGGCGCAGCGTGCCGGCCACGTCCTTCATGGACTTCTTCTGCGCGTTGCCGCCGACGCGGGACACGGAGACGCCGACGTTGATGGCCGGGCGAACGCCCGAATAGAAGAGGTCCGACTCGAGGAAGATCTGCCCGTCGGTGATGGAGATGACGTTCGTCGGGATGTAGGCCGAGACGTCGCCGGCCTGGGTCTCGATGATGGGCAGCGCCGTCAGCGAGCCGCCGGAGTCCGGGAGCATCTTGGCCTCGTAGCCGTCGCCCTTGGCCTCGGCGGCCTTGGACGCCTGCTTGTGGCCGTCGTGGCCCATGAAGATCTCGGCGCCCTCGCGCTTCGCCTCGTCGCCGGTCTTCACGACGACCCACTCCTCGGCCATCTTCGCGGCGCGCTCGAGGAGCCGGCTGTGCACGTAGAAGACGTCGCCGGGGTAGGCCTCGCGGCCCGGCGGGCGGCGGAGCAGGAGCGAGAGCTGACGGTAGGCGACAGCCTGCTTCGAGAGATCGTCGTAGATGCAGAGGGCGTGCATTCCGTTGTCTCGGAAGTACTCGCCCATGGTGCAGCCCGTGTAAGGCGCAATGAACTGCAAAGGGGCGGGCTCGGAGGCGCCGGCCACGACCACCGTCGTGTACTCCATGGCGCCGAACTCCTGGAGCTTCTGCACGACCTGCGCGACCGTGGACTGCTTCTGTCCGATGGCCACGTAGAAGCAGTGCATGTTCTGCCCCTTCTGGTTGATGATCGTGTCGATGGCGACGGCGGTCTTGCCCGTCTGCCGGTCGCCGATGATCAGCTCGCGCTGGCCGCGACCGACGGGGATCATCGCGTCGATGGCCTTGATGCCCGTCTGGAGCGGCTCCTCGACGGGCTGGCGACCGATGATGCCCGGCGCCTTCAGCTCGACGCGGCGCTTGTGCTCGGTCTCGATGGGGCCCTTGCCGTCGACGGGCTGACCGAGCGCGTTCACCACGCGGCCGATGAGCGCCGGACCGACCGGGACCTCCACGATGCGGCCCGTGCGCTTGACCGTCGCGCCCTCCTGGACCGTGACGTCGGAGCCGAAGATGGCCACACCGACGTTGTCCTCCTCGAGGTTGAGGACCATGCCCATCAGCCCGCCAGGGAACTCGACGAGCTCGCCGGCCATGGCGCTGTCGAGGCCGTGGAGGCGCGCGATGCCGTCACCGACGGTGAGCACCGTGCCCGTCTCCATGACGTCGACGGCCTTGTCGTAGCCAGCGATCTGCTGCTTGATGATGTTCGAGATTTCTTCGGCGCGGAGCTGCATCGGGAGCGTCCTCGAGGTCGTGCGCCAGGCGTCGGCGCGGTTCAAAGCCGGCGAGCGGCGTAGGGAAATCGGAGTGAGAGGGAGGCGAACCGCGCGTCAGGCGGTCTCGGCGTCGAGCATGGAGTCCTCGAGCTCGCGGAGCCGGGAGCGGAGCGAGCCGTCGAAGACCAGGTCACCGACCTTGGTCACGACACCGGCGATGAGCGCCGGGTCCTGCTTCTTCACGAGCGTGACCTCGCGGCCGAGGTTTTCGCTAAGCGTCTTCTGCAGATCGGCGAAGTAGGTCTCGGGCATCTCGCCGGCCGTCGTGACCTCGGCGCGGAGGCCACCGGCGTCGGCGTCGGCCAGCTCGAGGTAGGCCTCGACGAGCTCCGGCACGTGGCGCACGCGGCGCCGGTCCGCGAGGAGCTTGAGCGTGTTCGTGACGAGCCCCGGCAGGCCCATTTTGCTGCCGAGGCCGTCGAGAATGGCCCGGCGCTGCTCCGCGCCGACGCCCGGGTTCTCGAAGATGCCGCGGAGCTCCGCGCTCTCGTTCCAGCTCACGAGGAGCTGCTCGAGGCCCTTCCGGACCTCCGCTTCCTGACCCGCCTCGCTGGCGAGCTCGAGGAGCGCGCGGCCGTAGCGCCGCCCGATGACCGAGGCCGTCACGCCCGCCGCTCCTTCGCCGCCTTGGCGACGCTGTCGAGGTAGCCCTGCGCCAACCGAGTCTGGTCGTCGGCGTTCGTCTCCTTCGTGAGGAGCTCCTGCGCCGCGCCCACGGCCGCCGTGACGGACTCGCGGTAGAGGTCCTGGCGGAGCTGCTTGAAGCGCTGGTCGATCTGGAACTGCGTGTCCTTGCGCATCAGCGCGGCCTTCTCTTCGGCCTCGGCGATGATGCGGTCGCGCTCCTCTTCGCCGGCGCGGACCATCTGCGACTTCAGCTCGTCCATCTCCGCGTCGAGCTTGGCGAGGCGCTCGTCGAGCTCGGCCTTGCGGGCCTCGGCCTCGGCCTTGAGGCGCTGGGCCTCTTCGAGGGCCTCACGAATCTCCGCCTGCCGCTTCTCGAGGGCCGCGGTGATCTTCGGGCCGACGACCAAGACGAGGCCGGAGACGAGGAGAAGGAAGGCGATGACCCCCGCCTGGAACTTCGTGTCGCTCAGGATGGCGCCGAGGGTCACCGCGCCGTGGCCCTCGCCATGGGCTTCGGCTTCCTGGCCGTGCTCCGCCTCGGGGCTGCCGTGCTGGGCCATCGCCGGGACGGCCAGCAGGAGCGGAAGCGCAACGGCCGCCGCACGGAGGGTTCGTCCGAACATCAGCTCACCTCCCGCTGAAGGAGCTTCGACGCGATCTGCTTGGCGAGGGCCGGCGTGCCCCCTTGGACCTCCGAGCGAAGGCGAGCGGCCTCGGACGCGAGGCGCGCCTCGGCCTCCGCGAGCTGCTTCTCCGTGTCCTCGCGGACCTTGGCCAGCAGCGTCGCTTCCGTGCGCTTTCCCTCGCCGCGGAGCGCGTCGCGCTTCTCCGCGGCGTCCGCGCGCAGGGCGCGGAGCTTGTCCTCGAAGTCCGAGCCCGAGGCGGCCGCCTCCTTCTGGAGCTGCTTGGCCTGCTCGCGCGCTCCGTCCGTGGCCTGCTCGCGCGCTTCGAGCACCGCGAGCACGGGCTTGAAGACGAGCGTGCGAAGCACGACGAACGCGGTGAAAAAGACGGCGAGCTGGATGAAGAACGTGCCGTCGAGATCGATGAGCGAGCCGTCCGAGAGGATCGCGAAGAGCATCATGGGGTGGACCTCGTCGTCCGTCGCAGGGGGGCCTCGAGACACCGGCGACGCCCCCACTCTAGGCCCGCTGACGCACTCGTCATGCCCCGCGCTGCGAGGCTGGAAACACGGGGAGGGGCCGCCGCGGCCCGGGGCCCACCGGCCGGCGGGCGCGCGACACCTAGCAGCGCCCCCGAAAGGGGTCAAGGCCGGCCCGTGATCCGGCGACGGACGAAGAAAGCCCCGCGTTTCCAGGCAAACGCGGGGCTCTTCCCGGGAGCGTCGACGGAGCCGGGGGGTCAGCCGGCGGCGACGGCGCTCACGCGGGTCCGGAGCCGCCCGAGCGTGGCGCGTGCCCAGCGCTCGTTCTCGCTCGAGACGAGGGAGTCGGGCACCGGCAGATCCGGGTCCACGAGGAGCTTGAAGGTGACGAGCGTGTTGCTCGCGTCGACGGGCTGCACCTCCCAGCGGACGATGAAGGTGTCGACGTTGCCCCGGGTCATGGTGGCCTCGATGATCTTCTGCCCGGGCCGAGCACCGTCACGCACGCGGAGCACGACCTGCGCCCAGAGCGTCATCGTGTCGTGAAGGATCGCGGCTTCCACGTACACGTTCGCCCGGTTGCCGCGCGCTCCCAGCACCCGGCTCGTGCGGAAATGCGGCATGAACTCCACGTAGTTGCCGTAGTCGCTGAGCACGGCGATCACGTCGTCGGCGGAAGCCTGCACGAGCCCCGTGGCCGCGCCGACGGTCACGTCCGTGCCTTCCGCCGGCTCCCGGTGCGTTTGAATGGCGCTCGGGTCCTGGGCAGCGGCCACGCCGGGAAGCGCGAGGCTCGGGAGAACAAGAGCGGCGAGGCCGAGGGCAAGGGTGAAACGGGTCATGGCGGCGTCCTGGGTTCGTTGGGGCGTTCGTGGGTCCGACGCGGGGAGCGGGGTGGCGATTCAGCGGGGAGCCGGCACCGGCCCTCGAGCATCGGTCGCGGTAGGACCCTCGAGCGTTGCGTTCGGGGCTTGGCAGCAGAGCACTGCGATTCCCGTTCCAACTAGGCACGGGGGTTTTGAAGGCGTTTTTGGGGCCCGAAGGCGCCGTGGTCCTCGATGGGCTGACACACCGTGACTCTGCGGCCACACCGGCGACGCCCGGGAAATCGGCGGGGTGCATGGGGGCTGATACAACCGCGCCATGGTGAGGTTGGTGGTCGGAGCCCGCGTGCTTCTCGGCGTGGCGGCGTGGTTCGCCTGCGTGGGCGTGCCCGCAATCGTGAGCGTCGCGCCGAGCGTCGCGGCGGCGCAGGGGCGCCGCGGGGCCGTACTGGCGTTCCGAGGACGCGGCGGGCCCGCGGTCCGGCGGGAGGTGGTCGCCGCGGCCAACGCACGGCTGGAACTGGTGCCCCGGGCCGAGGTCCGGGCGCAGGCCGAGTCCCTCGGAGTGGACCTCGCGACCGTGGGTGGACGCGCCGCCGTGGCCGAGCAGCTGGGGCTGAGCGTACTCCTCGAGGGCAGGGTCCGGGGCCGAGGACGCGCGGCGGTGAGCGAGCTGCGCGCGTACGACGATCGCGGTGAGCTGCGCAGCCAGCGCGAGGGCCCGGGACCCAACGGACGCGCCAACCGGCTTCTGCTCCGGGACCTCGCGACGGAGATCGTCGACGAGACCGTCTTCGCCATCCAGCAGCGCGAAGCCGCCGAAGAAGAGGCGCGCATGCAGGCCGAGATGCGCGCCCAGCGCGCGGCAGCAGAAGTCGCCGAGCAGGCCGCCGGCGACCCGGAAGTACGCCGGGTGAACGCCGGCGCGCTACCGCTGCTGCGGGCCACCGTCGGGGTCCAGGGACGGACGCGCGACGCGCGCGTCGACCTCGTGGAGGGCGGGGCCCGTACCTACGACGCGGGCCTTTACCCCGAGCTCACGCTCCGCTTCGAGTCCTTTTTCCTGCGCCAGAAGGAGGGCCTGGCGCGCGGACTCTACGCCGAGCTTGCCTTTGCCTTCGCGCTGGGACTGAGCTCCAACGAGCTCACCACGGACGGCAGCGGGACCACGAGCTCCCGGACCATCGATACGAGCGCCTGGCGCCTGCTCGTACAGCTCGGCTATCAGCTCCCGCTGGCCCAGGACCGGGTGCTCCTGGGAGCGCTGGTGGGCTTCGGCATCGACACCTTCGACCTCGGGGAGAACACGACCTTCTTCGGCTCCCGCTATACGCAGCTGCGCACGGGGATCGTCGCGCAGCTGCAGATCGTGCAGGAGCTGCTCGTGGCGCGCCTCGACGCCGGCTTCCTGCCGGTGTTCGAGACCGGGGACCTGGGAACGCAGCACGGCGACGGCGGCGCAACGCGGGGCTTCGACCTCGGCCTCGCGCTCACGGGCCGCCTCGGCGCCGGTTTCGCCTACGGCCTCCGCGTGGGCTACACGCGCTACTCGTTGGGCTTCGGAGGCGACGAAGCCGCCGGTCCCGTCGGGAGCGGCGGCTTCGACCGAAGCCTCACCATGGGCCTCGAGCTTGGCGGAACGTTTTGAGCGAGCGGTGCTGACTGAGCGGTGCTGACTGAGCGGTGCTGACTGAGCGGTGCTGACTGAGCGGTGCTGACTGAGCGGTGCTGACTGAGCGAGCGGTGCTGACGCTCCGCGCGGTCGTCAGCACCGAAAGGTGCGCGGGCGCGTCGCAGCGCCCCGCCGCTCAGGCGCTCAGGCGCTCTTCGAATCGACGGGTCGGGCGAAGGGCGCCCGCTGGTACATCCAACACTCGCCCTCGAGAAGCGCCTGCCGGGCGGCATTCTCCGGAGACAAGCCCCGGGCGACGAGGGCGTCGCGCTGCTGGCGCGCCCAGGAGCGAGCGGGTTCCGGGAGGCTGTCGAGGTCGCGTACGTTCGTCACCCTGGTCCCTCTGGCTTCGCAGCCCGACCTCGACAAGACCTGGATTCATCATAGCGTGATTTAAGTCACAAAAAAGAACGACATCGCCGCTCGACCCTGTTTCTTCTATGGATTGCGCCGGCCCAGGCTATTGGCCGGATCGTTCCTCGGTCGAACTCTCCTTGGGTGTCTCGGTCGCGTCGAGATTTTCTCGGGGCGCATCCGTGTCGCTCCCAGGCATGGTGCAGCGTCCGGTGAAGACGGCGCCGCGGTCGATGAAGATCTGCGGCGTCACGACATCGGCGTGCACGCGGCCTTCGGCGTGCACCTCGACGAGGTCTCGGGCCGTGACGTGGCCCCGGACTTCTCCGGAGAGGACGATGAGAGTGCCCACCTCGACCTTCGCATCGAGCACGGCGCCGTCGCCGAGGATGAGCGTGCCTTCGCTGAAGACCTCGCCCTCGAAGCGACCGTCGATGCGCACGCGGCCTTCGAAGGTGAGCTTGCCGACGTAGCCGGCACCGCGGCCGAGGAGGGCGTTGAGCTCCCCGGGAGCACTCAGGTCCTGCGCCGACATACGACGCCTGCCTACGCGCGCCATGGGACCGGGTCAACGTCGCGGAGGGCCGCCGATTGGCCGCTGGCGTTTGAGCGCCGCCGGCGTATCGTACCCCTCATGAAGGACATCACGCCGCGAGAGCGCTGGGACGTGTGGATGGTGCAGGCGCAACGCTTCGCGCAGCGGGAGAACTTCATCGACGCCCTCGGTCGCATCCGCCACGTGCTCCAGGAGGTCGACGCCGCCCTGCCGACGCTCGGCGACGCGGAGGCCAAGCGCCTCGCGCGCTTCCGCGACCGCGTGGCGCGCCGCGAGACCAAGATTCGCGCCGACTTCGAAGCCTGGAACGGGGCCATCGCCGCGCGCCGACAGGCGTCCACCGCGGACGCGGAGGCCGAGATGAGCCGGCCGCTTCCCTACGGCCCTGGCGAGATCTACTGAGCCCACGCTCCATGGATGGTGCGACGACGGCGCCCCGGACCATCCGGCTGGGTCTCATTGGCTGCGGCGTGGTCGGCACGGGCATCCTTCGCCTGCTCCGCGACAACGAGAGCACGCTCGGGCAGCGCCTCGGTGCCCCCCTCGAGGTTCGGCGCATCGCGGCGCGGGACCCGCACAAGGAGCGGGACCCGGTGGTGCCGCTCGGGCTGCTCACCGCCGACGCGACGGCGGTGGTCGACGACCCGGAGGTCGACATCGTCGTGGAGGTGATGGGCGGCGTCGCGGAGGCGGGCACGCTCCTTCGGCGCGCTCTCGAAGGTGGCAAGCACGTCGTCACCGCGAACAAGGCGCTCCTGGCCGAGGAGGGGGACGCGCTCCTCGAGCTTGCCGATGCGCGAAACCTGGACCTCTACTTCGAGGCCGCGGTCGCGGGAGGCGTGCCCATTCTTCGCGTGCTTCGGGAGAGCCTCGCCTCGGACCGCATCCTGGCGCTCCGGGGCATCGTGAACGGCACGAGCAACTACGTCCTGTCGCGCATGGATCAGGACGGCCTCGAGTTCGCCGCGGCCCTCGCGGAGGCCCAGTCCGCGGGCTACGCGGAGGCCGACCCGACGCTCGACGTGAACGGCGGCGACGCGGCGCACAAGCTCGCGATCCTGGCCACCATGGCCTACGGCACGCGCGTCCATCCGCGGCAGATCGACGTGGAGGGCATCGACGAGGTCAGCCGCCTCGACATGGAGTTCGCCAGCCGCTTCGGCTACGTCATCAAACCGCTGGCCGTGGCCCGATGGGCGGAGGCAGGTCTCGACCTCCGCGTGCATCCCGCCCTCGTGCCCCGCGGCGGAGTGCTCGCGAGCATCGGGGGCGCGCTCAACGCCATCTACGTCGAGGGCGCGGACAACACCGACGAGGCCCGGTTCAGCCCCGGGGAGCGCTACGGCCGCGTCTACCAGATCAACTACCTGCGCTGCATCTTCTGCGGTCTGTGCATCGAGGCGTGCCCCACCCGGGCGCTCACCATGACCAACGAGTACGAGCTGGCCGACTCCGAGCGGGCGCCGCTGATCTACGAGAAGCACCAGCTGCTCGCCCCGCTGCGCCCGGACATGCTCACCCCGCCGTTCCCCATGGCC
>JBCCAW010000090.1:0-14278 GCA_039814655.1 Myxococcota bacterium
CGCCCAGCACCTCGTGGAGGGGCTCGGCTTCGGGCTCACGCTCGACGGACACGCGCTCGAGCAGACCTCGCCGGCGGCGCTCTCTCGGGCCACCGAGAACCTCTCGCTCGGAGAGGGCGTCCTCCGGGCGCTCCGCTCGGAGCTGGAAGAGCGGCTGCCGCGCGTGCTCGGCGAGGCGTGACCACGACAGCGCCTAGCCGGGCCAGGGACCCGAGCGCGGCGCGAAGACGACCACACGCTCCGCGAGCTCCGGAGGCAGCCGGTCCGCGAGAATCGCGTGCACTTCCCGGGGCGTGTAGATCTGCGAGAAGTGCATCAGCACCACGTGCTCGTTGTCGAGGCGCGGCGCGACCTCGAGCAGTTCGTCGAGATGGATGTGGCAGCCCGCGCGACTGGCCTCGAGGCTCTTGCGCCCGTCGAGAAAGGTGCACTCGAGGATCAGCACCCGCGCTCGCGCGATGTCCGGCGCCGTGTCGAGCACGCGCACCAGCGTGTCCGTGGCGTAGGCGAGCTCGAGGCGCTCGTGACGGTCGAAGAGGTCCTCCCCGGCGGCCTTGCGCCGACCGATCTCCGGCCCCGGCAGCTGCCCGTACTCGGCCTTGAGCTTCGCGACGCGGTCGAAGAAGAGGTAGCCGAGGGATGGCACGGGATGATGCGTGCGAAAGGCCCGCACCCAGAGGTCCGGCCGGAGCTTGTGCTCGTCGCCCGCCTTCATGGGCACCAGCTCGACGGGGAGACCATGACGCTGGAGCCGCTCCATGGCCCTCAGCGCCTCGGAGATGGAGTCGCGAATGCCCTCCGGGAGAAACACCTTGGGCGCCTCTTTCCGATGCAGCAGCCCCCGAATCCCGAGGAGCCCGAAGAGCGCGCCCACGTGGTCGCCATGCCCATGGGACAAAAAGATCCGGTCCGTGCCCGCGAAGGCGCGAATGGGGATCCCCACGTCGAAGAGCGCCCCGAGCTGTGGCACCTGAAGCGACGTGTAGACGCCGCCGAGAGACACCCCGCGGACCGTGTACGGCCCGGCGCTCACGTCGAGTAAGAGCTCGCTGCGGGTCCGGCCGCCCATGGACTGCCTGTAGCAGCACCGCGGGCGAGCCGACAGCGAAGGCCCGGGGCCTCGATTCCAGCGCTGGCCCCGGTCGTGGAGGTGCGGTGCGACGGGACCCGGTCTGGCGTCGTCCGCTCGCGCGGCGTGCGCGCTGCCTTACACTCCTCCCTGCATGGGCGCTTTCCTCGACAACGCCTGGGCCGTGTGGCTTCAGCTGGCCCCGTGGCTGCTGCTCGGCGCGCTGGCGGCGGCGGCGCTCCACGCCTGGCTACCGCGAGGCTTCGTCGCGCGGCACCTCCGGGGCCGCGGCGGCGTGCTGAAGGCCGTCGCCCTCGGCGTCCCCTTGCCGCTCTGCTCCTGCGGCGTCATTCCCGCGGGCCTGGGCCTGAAGAAGGACGGCGCGAGCGACGGCGCCGCCCTCGGCTTTCTCATCGCTACGCCCCAGACCGGAGTGGACTCGGCGCTCGTGAGCGCCTCCTTCCTCGGCTGGCCCTTCGCGCTCTTCAAGGTCGCGGCGGCGAGCGTGCTCGGCGTCGCCGGAGGTCTGCTCGTGGGCGGGCGCGAGCGCGAGCAGATCGCGCCCGCGAGCGACGCCACGGAACGACCGGGCCTCCGCGCGGGCGTCGCGCACGGCCTGGAGATGGTCGAGAGCATCGCCGGCTGGTTGGCGCTCGGTGTGCTCGTCAGCGCGGCGCTCGAGACCTGGGTGCCGCCGGCGGCCTTCGCGGGGCTGGAAGGTCCGCTCGGGCTTCTCGCCGTCCTCGGCATTTCGCTCCCGCTCTACGTCTGCGCCACGGCCAGCGTCCCCATCGCCGCGGCCCTCGTCGCCGGCGGCTTCCCTCCGGGGGCGGCGCTTGTCTTCCTGATGGCGGGCCCGGCCACCAACCTCGCGACGCTCGGCGCCGTGCGGAAGGCCTTCGGAGGCCGCTCCACCGCCGTGTACGTCGCCGTGCTCGTGTTCGGCAGCTTGGGCGCGGGCCTGCTCTTCGACGCCGTGCTGCCCACGGCGGTCCACGGGGCCGGGGGCCACGAGCACGCCGGGCCCCTGGACCTCGTGGCGGGGGTCGTTCTGCTCGCCCTCGTGCTGCGTCCCCTGGCCCGAGAGCTTCGACGCCGGATGACGCCGCGGACCGCGCCACCGCTCGGTGTGGACACGCGGTCCGTCGAGGTGGCGGTCGACGGCATGACGTGCGGCAGCTGCGCCAAGCGCCTCGAGGGCGCGCTTCGGGACGCCCGGGGCATCGCCTCCGCGCGCGTGGACCTCGCCGCCGGCCGGGCCCGCGTGGAAGGGCTCCTCGAGCGGGACGCCGTCTGTGCGCTGGTCGAGCAGGCCGGTTTTCGCGCGCGTTGAGCTGCCACGCGAAGCCGGCGCCGGCGGCAGACGGTCGAGGGCCGGGTCGGTCGAGGGCCGGGTCAGTGGACGCCCGGATCAGTCGAGGGCCGGGTCAGTCGAGGCCCGTGAGCTCCGCGTCGAAGTGCGCCTCGAGGTTCCGGACGAGGCGCTTGAGAAGCGGCGCGCGCAGGAGCAGCAGCAGCACGCCGAGCACGTAGAGGGGCACCCAGTGGAGCGGCGGGTGGCCGAGGAAGGCCAGCACGAAGCCAAGGATGCTCACGGCGTCGCTCATGGCGATGGCGACGATTAAGGGCGCGTGGGCGCGGGTGAGCGCCTCGGAGAGCAGCGCCGCCCCCTGGGTGATCACGCGCTTGGTCGGGACCGCGTCGCGGAAGAGGCCCGCCTCGGCCTCGTGGTCCGGGACCTCCTCGATCACCGGGCGGAGCGTTCGTCGGGCCGTGTTCCAGAGCAGCGTCGGGACCGCGACGCTCGCGGCCGCCACGGCGAGACCGACGGCGTTCACGACGAGGGCCAGGAAGCGGTCCGGCGGCGTATCGGGCCCCTTCACGACGCCGAGCATCACCAGATAGAGGGCCGTCGATGCCAGCATGGCGGCCCAGAGAATCCAATTGACGCGCAGGCGCCCGGCGAGGTCGTTCGTCATGGGCGCATGCTCCCGGAAATTCCCTCTAGGCGCACCTCCACGGCGCCGCCGGCCTCCCCCGCATCGGGCTGGTAGAGGCAGAGGCCCCCGGCGCCCACCGCGGCATCGAGCGTGAAGCGAAGCTGCCGCGGCGCGAGGCGCTGGAGGCGGCGCAGCACCCCGGGATCGCTCACCTCGAGCGTGCGCCACGCACCGTCGCCGTCGTCCGGCGGGGCCTCCAGCACGCCGAGCTCGACGCCGCCCCATGCGACGCGGACGCGGGCGCCCTCGTCGGGCCCTGCGCGGCGCCCGGGCACCTCGGAGCTGAGCCGGGCTCGGAGCACGAGCCGCGACGGCGCTGCGGACAGCTCGGGCCAGCGAAGCACGAAATCCACGCGGCCCTGGCCCGCGGCGTAGAGGTGAGGCCGGCCCCCATCCGGTGCGGCGACGCCCACGTCTTCCGCCTGCGCCGAGCGAAACCCATCATGGGCCAGGCACGCCTGGAGCGAGGCCGGCTCCAGCTCCCGCCAGCGCACGCCAGCTGGCGTGCCGCGCACCGTGGACCGCGGCACGAAGAGCGGCCCGGGCCCCGCGGCCGGATCGAGGCGGGGGTTTCGACGCACCGGCGGCGCGGCCGCGTTGCGCCGGGCCCAGCGCTGAAGCACGGCGCGCGTGCTCCGCGCGTGGCCCGCTCGCTCCGTCGCGATGATGTGCGAGCCCGGCTCCGCGGGCGCGCCGTGCGCGTAGATCCACACGAGCGCCCCAGCGCTGCCGTCCCGGCACACCTGGCGCAGGAAGGCGTCCATCCACCGGTCCCGCGGACGACCGCGGAGCGAGTTCGCGCCCGCGGCAAAGCCCACCTCGCCCCAGACCAGGGGCTTGCCGAGCCCGTGCTGCGCGAGCTGGGCGCGGTCGTCGATCCAGCTCCGCATGGCTCCCAGGCCTCGGATGCGCGGATCGTCGGCCGGGTAGGCGTGCGAGTCCGCGTAGTCGATGGCCGGGATCGCGGCGACGCGGCGCCACTGCGCGCGTTCCCGAAGCGTCCGGTAGCCGATGTGCCCGGCGCTCACGAGCGCGTCTGGCGCGAGCGCCTTCACGAGGAGAGCCTGCCGCTCTACCCAGGCGTGCATGGCCTCGCTACCGGCGGCGCTCGCGGCGCTGATCTCGTTGGCGAGTTCGAAGGCGAGCACCGTCGCGTCCGCCGCGTAGGGCACGCCGCTTGCGGCGTTCACCCGGCCCACCACGCGCCGCAGGTGCGCCTGGTAGAGCGCCTCGCAGGGCGCGCAGCGGTAAAAGGCATCGAGCTCACCGGGGCTCAGATGCGTATGCTCCGGAGGATGCCCCGCCCAGCGGGCGAGCTGGGAGAATCCGCCGTAGTCCCCCCAACGGTTGGCGAGCACGAGGATCACGCGAAGGTGCCGCGCGCGGGCCTCTACGAGCACCCGGTCGAGGAGCGCAAAGCTCTCGGGCACCCACTCGTCCGGGCCGAGGCGAAAGGCGTAGTCCCGGCGCCAGGCCGCGCCGTCGTTTTCGCGGGCTTCGCCGAAAGCCCAGACGCGCACGACGCCGAGGCCGTCGTCAACGACGGCGTCGAGGGTCTCGGCGAGCGCGCCGCGGCGTTCCGCGCCGTGCATCACGGCCACGTTGGCCCCGACGAAGTGGAAGGGCCGTTCGCCGACGAAGAGGCGCGCGCCCTCCCCGCGCACGCGCTCTCCTTCGGCGATGGGCACGTGCGGGGCCGCCCTCTCGCCGGCCGCCGCGAGCAGGGCGAGCGCCGCGAAGGCGAGCGCGATCCGCGTCACCCGAAGGCCACCTTGCGCCAATCCTTCGCCGCGCCGCCGCGCGCCGCGAGGGCTTCGAGGAAGTCCGGCGGCGGCGGGGCCTCGAAGCGAGCATGCAGCTCGCTGTCGGGATGGGCGAAGCCGAGCTCACAGGCGTGCAGCATGGGCCGCGGCGCGGGGATCTCCGCGCGGCCCGCGCGGCGGTGGTCACGCACGTAGACGGTCTCGCCGACGAGGGGATGCCCGGCCTCGGCGAGGTGGATGCGGATCTGGTGCTGGCGCCCGGTCTCGAGTCGGCACGCCACCAGGCTGGCGCCCTCGAGCGGCAGCGACGCGATGACGTGCGTCACGGCCCGCCGCCCTTCCCGCGGGACCTTGCCCTTCGGGGCGCGAAACACGCCGTGGCTGCCGCGAAGACCGTCGCCGCGGTTCGGGACGATCACCGTCGTGTGGCTGCGCGCCACGGCGTGGCCATGCACGAGCGCCACGTAGGTCCGTTGCACGGTGTGCTCACGAAACTGCGCGGCCAGGTGCTTCTTCGCCCCGACGGTCCGGGAGAAGACGAGAAGGCCACTCGTCCCCTTGTCGAGGCGATGCACGACGCCCACGGGCGGGTCGTAGCGGCGACCGCCGCGCCCGGCCTCGCGCTTGGCCACGCGGCGCAGCCGGGCGCGGAGCTGGTCCGCGAGCGTGTCCCGATCGTCGTCGTGGTAGCGCACGCTGAGCACGCCCGGCGCCTTGTCCACGACGGCCACGAGCCGGTCGACGTGAACCAGCGCTTCCTCGGCGAGCACCCCGGCGCGGTGCCGGGGCGCGTCGAGGCGGATGTCGACCTGCGCCGCGTCCACGCGCGTGGCCGGGTCACGCACGGCCTCGCCCTCGACGAAGACCCGACCGCTGCGGCACAGGTCCCGGGCCTTTCCCCAGCTCAGCTCCTGGCGCTCGCGCACGACCGCGGCGAGCGTCGGCTGCGCCGGCGCGGGCGCCTCGGACGACGCACGGCGAGGAGGACCGTGCGGGGGGCGACGGCGGGTCATGACCCGCCGGGGAGCTCGAGGGAGGCGTCGAGCGCACCCGTGCGGCAACTCGTGACGCGAACGCGGAGGGCACCGGGCCCGCGCACCACGAGGCGGTGCGTCGCGCGCGTGCGCACGCCCCGGGAGCGCTGGAGCCCCATCATGCCGTGACCGGTGAAGCGCCCCTTGCCCCAGCCCTCCAGGTGGCCGAGCTCCCGACGCGGGGCGCCGCTCACGAGCGTGGCGCCTTCGAGCTCCACGGCGAGGTGCGGGGGCTCCGCGAAGGGCCGGCTCGCGGCGGAAGGGATGCCGGCGGTGCCGAGGTACCCGTGGTTCTCGAGCGTCGCCGTCACCGCGTGGAGGTCGCCGCCAAGGGCCTCCCCCGCCAAGGAAAGCACGGGCCGCGGGACCATCGCCGCGCAGCGAAGAAAGAGCGCGGACTGCCCCGCGCAGACGCCCGGCAGCTCCTCCGGGGGCGGGTTCCAGATGCCGACGCGTGGGTCCAGGCCGCCAACCTCCACCTCGCCGAGCTGCGGGTGCGTCACGCGGGTCCAGGGCCGGAGCATGCGCCCTTGGTTGACGTCCCGGTCCCAGGTGGCCAGCTGCACCATGTGCTCCCGGTCCAGGTGCGCGTAGCGGTCGACGAAGCGGCCGCGCTTCGGCAGGCCGGCGCGCTCGAAGATGTCCCAGAGCTCGCAGACCCACGCGAGGCACCCGCGGTCGTGGTAGGCCCAGTCGCTCAGGTCACCGTGGAGCGGCGTCTCCGGGCTGTAGGTGAACTCCTCGAAGCCGCTCACCATGGGATAGCCCGTGTACGTCTCGGCCCAGGCCTCGACCTGGCGAAAGAGCGCGAGGTCCCCGGGGTCCATCTTGGCGTCGGGCACGTCGCCGCGGGGCCGAATGTGCACGCCCCCGAAGGTGTGCAGGTTCAGCCACACGAAGAGATGGGGCAGCGTCGTGGCCTTCTCGATGACGCTCCGGCCCTCCGGGGCGCTGCCCGGGTAGGCGCCGGCCCCGAGTTGCTTCGGCTCGCTCGCCCAGGCGTAGGGGAAGTTGCGGTTCAGGTCCGGGTCGTTGTCCGAGAGGAAGCTCGGTTCCGGGAGCGTGTCCCCGTCCCAGCGGTCGATGACGCCTTCGGAGACCACCCGGTAGAAGGGGCCCGCGTCGCCGAGGGCGCGCGAGACCATCAGCCCCGGGAACTCCGGCGCTTCGACGAAGTCCCCGGCCGGATCCTCGAAGCGCATGAGGAGCGCCAGACCGTCGCCATCGAGGTCCTCGGAACGCCAGCGTGGATGCTGCTGCGCCGGGCGCTCGTCCCGGTCCACGCTGCGCAGAAAGCGGCCGGACCCGAGCACGGCCTCCGCGCCGTCGGGGCTGATGCGCGGCAGCACATAGACGAGCACGTCGCGAAGCTCCGCCCGGAGCGTCGCCGGGAGGCCGTGCAGCTCGGCTTCCGGGTCGAGGTGCAGGCGCAGCACATCCTCGGCGACGGCGAGGCAAACGCTGGTCCCGGCGAGCTCGCTCGCGTGCATGTTCCCGTCGATCCATACGCCCGGGCGGAGCCGGTCCGGCTCGGGTCCGAGCGTCAGCAGCCACTGCTCGCGCCCGCCGGGTGTGGTCAAGAGCGATTCGACGCGCACCAGCTCCGGGAACGCCTGAGCCCAAGCCTGGACCTGCGCTTTGAGCGTGGCGTAGTCGACGAGCCGGTCTCGAAAGCCCTGGTTCAGCGCCTCCAGGCGCGAGGAATCGGTCATGGCGGCGGGAGCCTACCGGAGCTGCGCGCTCAGGCGAGGTGCGCCTGAAGAAAGGCCACGCTTCGGTCCCAGGCGAGCTGCGCTTGTTCCGCGTCGTAGGCGTCCTCGCGCGAGTCGTTGAAGAAGGCGTGCCCCGCCGGATACCAGTGCGCCGTCACCGTGCCCCCCGCCTCGCTGATCGCGTTGGTGAGGCCCTTGGCGCTCTCCGCCGGAATGAACCCGTCGCTCTCCGCCCAGTGGCAGAGCACGGGTCCCTGAAGCTTCGAGAAGTCCGGGCTGATGTTGGGATGGATGCCATAGAAGGAGACCGCCGCGCCGACCTCCGAGGCGACGGTCGCGCCGAAGAGGCTGAGCATGCCGCCCATGCAGAAGCCGAGCGTGCCCACCTTGGCGCTGCTCACGGCATCCTGGGCCAGCAGGTACTGCGCGGCGCCGCGGAGCTTCTGGGCCGTCGCCTCGATGTTGAGCGCCATCATCAGCCGGCCGGCCTCGTCCGGATGACCGGCGCTCTCGCCGTCATAGATGTCCGGCGCCAGCGCCACGAAGCCCGCCGCCGCGAAGCGGTCCGCGACCTCCTGGATGTGCGGCACGAGCCCCCACCACTCCTGAAGCACGACGAGGCCGGGGCCGGCGCCGGATACGGGCATCGCCAGGTAGCCCTTCGCGCTGGCGCCGTTCGCGGCGAACTCGACCATCTCACCCATGGAAGCCTCCTCGGGCTCAGAGCCCGGACGAGGGGGACCATAGACCGGATGGGCGTTCGGTGGACCCTCCGCGTCCGGTAGAGTCGCCATCCGAATGACACCGCAGCGCCAAGACGTACTCGGCTCGGCCCGCTTTCGCGAAGGGCTCGAGCGCGTCCGCCTCGAGCACGAGCTGAGCCCGCAGGACGCACGAAAGCGCGCGGAGCGGGCCCTCGGCGAGATGTGGTCGACGCACGGCGAGCTGGCGACAGGCGCCTGGAGGCGTTTCGGACAGGCCTTCGCCAAGCGCTACGAGCTACGCACCTCGGCGCCGGACCTGGACCGGCTGCGCGCGCTCGACGCCGGCCATTCCTTCGTCGCGCTCTTCTCTCACCGCTCCTACCTCGACGCCTGGATCCTGCAGGAGGCCCTTCGCCACGCAGAGATCCGGCCGCTCCATCTCCTCGCCGGCGCCAACCTCGACTTCTGGCCTCTGGGCCCGCTGCTCCGACGCACCGGCGCGCTCTTCATCCGCCGGGACACGAAGGATGACCCGGTCTACCGCTACGTGCTCCGGGCCTACATGGACCACCTGCTCATGACCGGGCAGAACCTCGCGTGGTCCATCGAAGGCGGCCGCACGCGCACGGGCAAGCTCCGGCCGCCGCGCTTCGGCGCGCTGCGCTACGTGGTCGACGCGCTCCGCACGAGCGAAGGCCCGGAGGCCTACGTGCTGCCGGTCTCCGTCGTCTACGACCAGCTCGGCGAGGTGGAGACCATGGCCGCCGAGTCCCTCGGCGCCAGCAAGCGCCCGGAGGACCTCGGCTGGATCCTTCGCTTCGCCGCGTCGCAGCGAGACCAGGGTGGGCAGGTTCGCGTGGACATCGGGGAGCCGCTGCCGCTCCGAGAACGCATCGCCGCCCTCGACGCGGACCCGCGGGCCAAGGACAAGACCGTCGAGCGCATCGCCGTCGCCGTCTGCCACCAGATCAACCGGGTCACGCCGGCCACGGCCACGGCCCTGGTCACCGTCGCCTTCCTCTCGGCCGAGCGGGCGCTGACCCGCCGGGAGGTGGAAGCGACGCTCGCTCCCATCCTCGCGTACCTCGAGGAGCGGCGGCACCTCCCGAACACGCTCGGCCCCCTGGCCCTCTCGGCCGGCGACGCGTGGATCGACGACACGCTCGCGCGCCTCGTGCGCACCGGCGTGCTGAGCTGCTTCGACGGCGGCAAGGAGCCCGTCTACGAGATCGCCCCGGACAAGCACCTCGTGGCGGCCTTTTACCGGAACACGCTCATCCATTTGCTCGTGGTCCGCGCCATCGGCGAGCTCGCGATGTTTCAGGTGCGCGGCCGCGAGGGTGACCTCTCCGCAGGCATCTTCCAGGAGTCCATGGCGCTCCGGGACCTTCTCAAGTTCGAGTTCTTCTTCCCCCGGCGCGCGGACTTCGTGAAGGAGTTCTGGGCCGACGTCGCGCGCTTCGACCCGGAATGGGGCGGACATGGGTCCGCGCACCCGGTCATCACGCCCGAGCAGCTCGAGCGCTGGTTCGAACGCTCGCGACCGCACATGTCGCACCTCGTGCTCCGGCCCTTCCTCGACGCCTACCACCTCGTGGCGAGCGAGCTGGCCGAGTGGCCCGAAGGGGAGCCCTTCGACGAGGCGGGCTTCCTCGAACACTGCCTCGGCGTGGGCAAGCAGTGGACGCTGCAGCGCCGGCTCCACAGCGCGGAGTCCGTCACCCTCGAGCTCTTTCGCGGCGCGCTCCGCCTGGCGAAGTTTCGCGGCCTGATCGGGGACCCGGGACCGGACCTCGGCGCCCGGCGCCGCGCCTTCGCCGACCAGGTCGCACGCCCCCAGGCCGCTCTGAAGCGCATGGCGAGCACGGAAGCGGCGCGCCCGCCGGCGCGCCGACCGGGACCCGCGGGCTGAGCTCAGGCGGGCCCGAAGGCCGCGTCGCTCAGCTCGAGGGGGCTCGCGTCAGCGGTCTTCAGCACGCGCGCGGCGGCCACGACCTCCGGAAGCACGTTGAGC
This sequence comes from Myxococcota bacterium, assembly GCA_039814655.1. Taxonomy (GTDB): domain Bacteria; phylum Myxococcota_A; class Polyangia; order Polyangiales; family Houyiibacteriaceae; genus CALCTH01. The sequence continues at coordinate 10,297 of JBCCAW010000090.1, forward strand.
GCAAAGAAGAGGCCGCTGGCCTTCTTGCCCTCGTAGAAGGCGCGCTCGGCGCCGCTCTCCATGCCTTCCTTCAGCTTCTCGTCGGCGAGCACGGAGCCCTCGAGGAGCAGCCAACCGATGACGAGCTTGCTCATCATCTGGAGGAAACGCTCGGCGGTGAGCGGAATGTTCGCCATCTGCCCGCCCTGGAACCAGCCGAGGAACTGCATCACCGAGCCGCCGACGGCCTCGTGCGCCTTCTGGAGGTTCTTGAAGGCGAGCTCGTAGCCCTCGCGCTCCTTTTCGGCGCTGATGAGCTTCTGCACGTCGCCCAGGAAGGCCTGCGTGTTCTTGCCGCCGCCCTGGCCGAGCTTGCGACCGACCAGATCGAGGGCCTGAATGGCATTCGTCCCCTCGTAGATGGAGAAGATCTTCGCGTCGCGCGCGTACTGCTCGACGGGCCAATCGCGGAGGTAGCCGGCGCCGCCGTAGACCTGGATGGCGCGCTCGCAGACCTGGAAGGCCTCGTCCGAGCAGTAGGCCTTCACGAGCGGCGTGAGCAGGTCGATCTGGCCCTGGTGGTAGGCCACGGACTCGTCGTCCTTGCCGGCGATGGTCTGGATGCGGTCCTGGTGGATGCCGAGCTTCACGATGAGCGCGCGCATGCCCTCGACCCGGGCCTTCATGTCGAGGAGGTCCCGACGAACGTTCGGGTGCTCGATGATGGCCACGCGCGGGGCCTCGGCGTTCTTCCATTCCTTGATGGAGCTGCCCTGCTTGCGGTCCCGGGCGTACTCGAGGGCGTTCAGGTACGCGCTCGCGGCGACGGCGAGCCCCTGAATGCCCACGCCGATGCGCGCGAAGTTCATCATCTTGAACATCTGGCGCATGCCCTGGTGCGGCGTGGTGCCCACCAGCTCGCCGACGCAGTCGCCGTTCTCGCCGAAGTTCAGCACGCAGGTCGCCGACCCGTTGATGCCCATCTTGTGTTCGATGGACGCGACCTGGACGTCGTTGTCCACGTACCCGCCATCGGCCGAGCGCTTCTTCGGGACGATGAAGAGCGAGAGCCCCTTCGTGCCGGGCACGGCGCCGGCGATGCGTGCGAGCACGAGGTGCACCACGTTGCCCGTGATGTCCTGGTCGCCGCCGGAGATGTAGATCTTGGTGCCCTTGATGTCGTAGCGGCCGTCCTCGCGCGGCGCCGCGGACGTGGTCGCGCTGCCGACGTCCGAGCCGGCGTGGGGCTCGCTCAGGCACATGGTGCCGGCCCAGGTACCGTCCATCATGTGGGGCACGAAGGTCTTCTTCTGTTCCGGCGTGGCGAACTCTGCGAGCAGCTCGGCGGCGCCGAGCGTGAGCCCCGGGTACATCATGAAGGCCGTGTTCGACCCGCTGAGGAGCTCTTCCGTGAGCAGACCGAGCGACGCCGGCGCACCCATGCCGCCGTTGTCGGGGCTCACGGAGAGCGTGCGCCAACCCGCCTCGTAGATCTGTTGCCACGCTTCCTTGAAGCCCGGCGGCGTGAACACCTTCCCGTCCTCGAGGCGGCAACCGTGGGCGTCTCCGACGGCGTTCAGGGGCCCCGTGACGTCCTGCGCGAAGCGGTAGACCTGCGCGAGGACCTCCTTGACCGTGTCCTCGTCGAAGTCCGCGTAGGCGCCGCCCTCACCCAGCAGCTCCCCAAGCCCGAACTGCTCGAAGAGAAGGAAGTTGAAGTCGCGGAGGTCGGCCTTGTAGCGGTTGATGGGCTGCGACACGGGATCTTCTCCTCACGGCTGGCTGCCACGGGCGCCTCCGGGAGCGCCGCTGACTGAGCCGCCACTCATTCCTAGGCTGGACGCAATGATGCGCTGCGTCAAGGGGTGCTTCGCCGGATGAGTTATGCTGTGAGCGGGAGGTTACACATGCGCTGGGGAGTCTGGGCGGTGGGGGCCGCGTTGGTGGCGTGCGGGGGCGACACGATCTTCGTCGTCGACGGGGGGCCTGCCGACGCCCTGGCAGCGTGCACCTCGGACGCGGCCTGCGACGACGGCCTCTTTTGCAACGGCGTCGAGCGCTGCGCTCCCGGGACCGCGGGCGCCGACCTCGCTGGCTGCGTCTTCGGCGCGTCTCCGTGCTTGGCCGGGGAGCGCTGCGACGAAGGCGGCGACGCCTGCCTCGCGAGCTGCGCGCTCACGCCCGACGCCGATGGCGACGGCGTCGACGCCCTCGCCTGCGGCGGCCTCGATTGCGACGACACGCGCGCCGACGTCTTCCCGGGCAACATCGAAATCTGCGACGACGCCAACCTCGACGAGGACTGCGACGTGACGACGGTGGGCATGGAGGACCGGGACGGCGACGGCTTCGTGTCCGCGCGCTGCTGCAACGCCGGTCCCGAGGGGCTCCGCTGCGGCCCGGACTGCGGCGACCAGCGTCGCGACGTGCGACCGGGGTTCATCGAGGTCTGCGATGAGGTCGACAACGACTGCGACGGCATGCTCGACGAGGGCGTGAGCGTGGAGGCCTTCGTCGACGCGGACGGCGACCTCCACGGCGCCGAAGGGAGCGCCCCGGTGCCGGTCTGCCCGGGGCGCCGCGGCTTCGCCTGCGTGGCCGACGATTGCGACGACGCGGAGATCACCGTGCACGGCGCGCAGCTCGAGATCACCGACGGCCTCGACAACGACTGCGACGGCGCCGTCGACGAGGGGGCCACGGCGCTCCGCTGGTACGCTGATTTGGACGACGACGCCTTCGGCGACCCGGACGCCACGCCGGTGCTCAGCAGCGAGCCGCTCCTCGAGTTCTCGCTCCGGCCAAGCGACTGCGACGACGGGGACCGGGGCGTGAATCCGGCGGCCACGGAGCTCTGCGACGCGCGGGACACGGACTGTGATGGCCGGGCGGACTTCTTCATCATCCCGGGCCTCGACACGGAGGATGACGACGAGGACGGCTTCGCGGACGCGACCTGCGGCGGCGCCGACTGCGACGACGGCAACGCGGCGGTGGGCCCGGGCCAGGTCGAGCTCGCCGACGGCGTCGACAACGACTGCGACGGCACCGTCGACGAGAGCCCCGGCGCCCGGGATTGGTGGCCGGACCTGGACCGCGACGGATGGGGGGACGCCGCGGCCACGCCCCGGTCCTCGATGACGCCGCTCCCGGCGAGCGCCCCCCGGGCCGGCGACTGTGACGACGGCGACGCGACGATCCGGCCCGGCGTTCGAGATGCCTGCGACGGCCGGGACCGGGACTGCGACGACGACGTCGACGAGGACGCACCGTTGGAAGCCTGGTACCTGGACGGCGACGGCGACGGCGCCGGACGCACCGACGACGCGCAGCTGAGCTGCAGGGCCCTTGCCGGGCGCGTCACGCTCCCGGGCGACTGCGACGACACCTCGCCGGAGGTCGCGCCCGGCGCGGCCGAGCGCTGCAACGACCGCGACGACGACTGCGACGGAGGCGTCGACGAAGCGGTGCCGGACGTCTGGTATCCGGACGGCGATGGCGACGGCGTAGGCGTGGCCGAGGGCGCCGTGATGACCTGCGACCCGGGCCCGGGCTTCGCGCCCGCGGAAGGCGACTGCGCGGACGACGACCCCTTCCGTTTCCCCGGCGCCGACGAGCGCTGCAACGGCATCGACGACGACTGCGATGGGACCCGCGACGGTTCCGCGGCCGATGCGCGGTGCGCCGGCGCAGCGGGTGTGCTGACCGGCTCCTGCGTCGTTCCGGCCTGCACCATCGACGCCTGCATCGCCGGCTTCGCCGACTGCGATGGGCTTCCGGAGACCGGCTGCGAGGTGCCGACGGATCGCGACCCGCGGAACTGCGGGGGCTGTGGTCTCTCCTGCGCCGCGGCGGACGGCTGCGGAACGAGCGTCGGGGGTCGCTGCGCCGGCTCGCCGCTGGTGGACGTCGCGGCCGCAGACTTACCATCAGCACCAGGAGCGCCAATAAGTAGGTCATTTTGACCATCTCCATTAATATCTCCTGCACTACTAACTGCATA
>JBCCAW010000733.1:0-2498 GCA_039814655.1 Myxococcota bacterium
ATGGGGTCCGCGTAGAGTGCCTGCTCCGTGACGGCCTGGAGCTTCTCCGAGCGCCAAAGCCCGGCCCCCAGCAGCGCCGCGATGAGCACGCCCCCGAGGCGAATGCGCCGGACGTCGGCCGGGCGAAGCACGGGCCGGAGAATGCGCGTGCCCGCCATGGCGACGCCCGCGTTGAGCAGGCCGAAGAGCAGCGACGTGCGCGTCAGGCCGAGCTCCGGGACGAGCACGAGGGCAAAGAGGAGCGACGCGAGGAGCGCGCCCACGTAGTCGAAGGTCAGGACGCGCGCGACCAGCTCCCGAAAGTCGAGCTGCTCCCGAAGGATGCGCATCAGCAGGGGGATCTCGAGGCCCACGAGCGCCCCGATGACGAGGAGCAGTCCGTAGAGCACCACGGAGAAGCTCTCGGCGCGGGCGAAGGCGAAGAAGAGCAGCGGCGCCGAGGTGCCGCCCACCAGCGCACAGGCCAGCTCCACCTCCAAAAAGCGCCGGGCCACGTCCTCCCCCACGAAGCGCGACGCGTAGCTCCCGATGCCCATGGCGAAGAGGTAGACGCCGATGGTCGTCGAGAACTGCGTGACCGAGTCTCCCAGCACGTAGGACGCGAGCGTGCCCGCGAGGAGCTCGTAGACGAGCCCGGACGTCGCGATGACGAGCACCGTCAGATAGAGCAGGGGGGCGGACAGCGGCGGCGTCTCCGCGCGCGCCTCGGGCTGGTTCCGGGAGGGCGCAAGGGGCCCCTCTCCCTCGGGAAGGTCGTCGCTCATGGCGCCCGGGGGTGGACGCGCGTCAGCCGTGCATGGCGGCAGAGACGATCATGGCGATGCCGAGGATGATCGAGCCGATGACCACGCCGAGGGCCGTGTTCTGGTCCTCTTCGATCTCCTTCTTGAGCGAAAAGGGCGCCGCCTTCCCCATCACCCAGAATGCCAGCGCGAAGAGCAGCACGCCGAGGAGGCTGAACACGAAGGCCTGCGTGAGACCGTTCACGAGGGCGCCGAGATCGAAGGGCATGGCGAGACCCTAGCACCTTGCCGAGCCCCCGTGGCCTCTCCGAAATCAACGCCCCGATGCGTCCTTGCGCCGGGCCCGGAAGGCCGCGAGGGCGAGGCCCGGGAGCGCGAGAAGCAAGCCCAGAGGAAGCAGCCAGGGAGACCGCGAGGCGAGGCGCGCGTCGAGCGTGAGCGTGCCCGGCCGGGGCCCCTGGGCCAGCCCCCGGAGGCTCCAGCTTCCCGGCGCGACGCCGTCGACGGTGAGCGTGGTCGCTCTCGCCACATGCTCCCGCAGCTGGACCACGGCGCCCTGGTCGGCGACCAGGGCGAGGTCGAGGTCCGCCGGCAGCGCTCCGCGAACCTCGATGTCGATGGAGCCCGGCGCCCGGAGCGTGAAGCGCGCTCCGTAGCGGATCGACGCGAGCCGCTCCGGCGCGCCGGGGTCGACTTCGGCGGTGACGACGGGGATCTCCAGCCGGTCGAGGGTCCGCGCCGTAGGTGCCGTGAGCGCGTGAACCGTCCCCAGGCCGAGGAGAAGCGCCGCAGCCACGGCGAGCGGTCCGAGGGCGCCGTCCTTCACGGTCGAAGGTCGCTCCGCGGCGCCGGGCGCACGGGGCCCTGGCTCACAGGCGGATGTCGATGATGGCGTCCCGGCGCAGCTCCTCGAGGAAGAGGCGCTCCTGCCGGTCCATGGCCTGCGCCATCATCTGCTGGAAGATCTGTTCCTTCACCGCGTCGAAGGGCGGAAGCCCGTCGCCGCCGCGCTCCCGGCCGTGAAGCAGGAAGACGTGGTAGCCACGCACGCTTCGCACGGGCTCACTGACTTCGCCCTCGCCGAGACCGAGAAGCACGGTCTCCAGCACCTCGGGCAGGTCGCCCTGGCGCAGCCACCCGAGGCTGCCCCCGCCGTACTCGTCCGCGAGCTCCGCGAAGGTGTCCTCGTCCACGGCCTCCGCGGCCACGGCCTCGGCCTCGGCGCGCACGGCGCGCAACTCCGTCGCCGTCGCGCCCGTGGGGACCGGGAAGAAGATCTGCGACGCCTCGAAGCGCAGCTCGCGGTTCGCGTTGCGCAGCTCCTGGTCGTAGCGCCGGCGCACGTCGGACTCGGTGATGTTGACCCGCGTGCGAACGCGCTGGTTGAGCACCTTCAGCCGGAGCAGCTGCTGCCGGAGGTCGGCCCGGTAGGACGCCTCCGTGTATCCCTGGCTCGAGACGGCCTGCCAGAACTCCTCCGGGCTGAGCTGGTTCTGCGCCCTGACGTTGTCGAGGGCGCGCTCCACGTCGGCGGTGGTGACACGCACCTGAAGCGTTCGCGCCGCGCGCTGCACGAGCTCTTCGTCGATGAGCAGTTCGAGGATGCGCCGGTACAGGTTCTCCAGCTCGGCACCACGCCGCTCCGGTGGGAGCTGAGCCAGCCGCGGGAGCAGCGGCAGGGCCCGCCGACGGAGCGCGCTCAGGAAGATGGGCGTGTCGTCCACCACGGCGACCACGCGCTCGAGCACGTCGGCG
>JBCCAW010000820.1:0-1875 GCA_039814655.1 Myxococcota bacterium
CCCGCGCCGACGCCCTCGCGTCGCCGGAGGGCGGGCCCTGAGCGACGCGTCGCCGCTCGCCTCGCCCTTCGTCGAGGTCGCCATCCCCGTCGCGCTCCGGCAGCTCTTCACGTACCGGGTGCCCGACGCGCTCGCCGGTCAGCTGCGGCCGGGCGCGCGCGTCGCCGTGCCCTTCCACCGCCGAAAGCTCGCGGCCTTCGTGGTGCGTGGGCGCGACGAGGCGCCGGAGGGCGTCAAGCGCGTTCTCTCCGTCGCGGGCCTGCTCGAGCTGCAGCCGATCTTCCCGGCCGAGCTCTTCGCCTTCCTCGAAGAGGCCGCGCGCTACTACCTGCATCCGCTGGGGGAGGTGCTTCGCGCGGCGGCGCCGGCCTTGCCGACGGGGGCGCTGCGTCGCCTCAAGGCCGGCGGGTTCCTCGCCGCCGACGAGACGCTGCCCGGGCGCAAGGTGGCCCAGGTGCTCGAGCTCTTCGCGACGCGCACGGAGGCGGAAGCCTCGGGCCATCTCGGTACGCGGCAGCGGGCCCTGCTCGCGGTGCTGGAGGAGCGCGGCGAAGAGGTGTCTCTCGCGGAGCTTCGCGCGCACGTGCGCGAAGCCCGGGGCGTGCTCCGCGGCCTCGCCGACAAGGGCCTCGTGGCGCTCGAGCAGCGCGAGACGCTCGCGGACCCCTTTTTCGGCAAGCCCGTGGCGCGCGCAAACCCGCCGGAGCTGAACCCGGCCCAGGCCCACGCCACCGAGGCCCTGCGCGACGCGCTCGCCCAGGACGCCCCGGGCGCGTTCCTCCTCCATGGGGTGACCGGCTCGGGAAAGACCGAGGTCTACCTCCGGGTCATCGCCGAGGCCCTCGCCCGGGACCGGGGGGCGCTCCTGCTCGTGCCGGAGATCGCGCTCACCCCGCAGCTCGTGCACCGCTTTCGCGCGCGCTTTGGCGACGCGCTCGCCGTGCTTCACAGCGGCCTCGGCGAGCGGGAGCGGGACGACGCCTGGCGCCGGCTTCGCCGCGGGGAGCTTCGCCTCGCCGTCGGGGCGCGCTCGGCGCTCTTTTCGCCCGTGCCGGCGCTCGGCGTGCTCGTGGTCGACGAGGAGCACGACGGCTCCTTCAAGCAGGAAGAGGGCTTTCGCTATCAGGCCCGGGACATGGCGCTGCTCCGTGCGCAGCGAGCCGGTGCGCTCTGCGTGCTCGGCAGCGCGACACCGAGCCTCGAGAGCTTCGAGCGCGCCCGGCAAGGGCGCCTCGGCCTCTTGAGCCTCCCGAAGCGGGCGACGGCGCAAACGCTGCCGCCCGTGGACATCGTGGACATGCGCCGGCAGCGAAAGACGCCCTCGGGCCACGCGCTCCTGAGCGGCCCCCTCGACGTGGCGATTCGCGCGTGCCTCGACGCCGAAGAGCAGGCGATCCTCTTTTTGAACCGCCGGGGCTTCGCGCCGAACGTGCGCTGCCTGAGCTGCGGGGAGGCCCTCGAGTGCCCGACCTGCTCGGTGACGCTCACGGAACACCGGCGCCAGGGCGTGTTGCGCTGCCACTACTGCGACTTCGCCCGGCCTCGCCCGGCGCGCTGCCCTTCCTGCGACGCCGAGGCCCTCGAGTCCATCGGGCTCGGAACGGAACAGCTCGAGGGCATGCTCGCCGAGCGCTTCACGCCGGCGCGGGTGGCGCGCCTCGACCGGGACGTGGCGTCGGGCAAGGCCGTGGAAGCCGTGCTCGAACGGCTTCGGCGCGGGGACATCGACCTGCTCGTGGGCACGCAGATGGTCACCAAAGGCCACGACGTACCCGGCGTCACGCTCGTAGGCGCGGTGCTCGCGGACCAGAGCCTGGCCTTTCCGGACTTCCGCGCGTCCGAGCGCACCTTCCAGCTCTTGAGCCAGGTGGCCGG
>JBCCAW010000433.1:0-5221 GCA_039814655.1 Myxococcota bacterium
CTTCTTCCGCGCACGCCTTGTCCATCGCCACCTGCCTGTCCTCGTCCCATTCGCCGATTTCAATCAGGTGGTCTTTCAGACGCATCACAGGATCGCCCACTTGCGTTCGCGCCGCCGGGGCCCAAGGCCCTGCCCATGACGTGGGAAGACGCCTGGGCCGAAGGCCGCACGCGCTGGGACGCCGGCGCGCCGGCGCCCGCTCTCGAAGCGCTTCTGGCCGAGGGGGCGCTCGGCTCCGGCGCCGGCCGGCGCGCGCTCGTTCCCGGCTGCGGGAGCGGCTACGACGTCTTCGCGCTCGCCCGCGCGGGCTTCGAGGCCGTGGGCCTCGACCTCGCGCCGACGGCGGCCGCGCGCTTCGAGACGCTGCGCGCCGAGGCCGGGCTCGACGGGGCCTCGATCGCCGTCGGCGACGCCTTCGCACATGCGCCGGCCGCGCCCTACGACGTCGTTTGGGACTACACCTTTTGCTGCGCCCTCGACCCGGCGGAGCGGCCACGCTGGGCCGCGCTCATGGAGCGGCTGCTGGCGCCCGAAGGGGTGCTCGCGACGCTGGTGTTCCCGGCCATTCACGCCCCGAGCGACTACCAGGGTCCGCCCTGGCCGCTCTGGCCCGACGACCAGCGCGCCGTGCTCGAGCCCCTGGGCCTTCGGCTCACGCGTCTCGAGGCCGTGACCAAGAGCCACCCGGGCCGCGAGGGCAAGGAGCACCTCGCGCTCTGGCACCGCTAGCGGTCGATCTGCTGCCGAGGACGGCTGGGAGCTAGTCCTCTTCGGTGCCGGGGGCGGCGATGGTGCCGCCGCAGCGCTGCAGCTCGCCGCTGATGATCTGCATGTTGGCCGCGTCGTAATAGGCGAAACGCGAGCCGAGGCGGAGGTCCGGGAAGACCACGGGGAAGTCGGGCAAGGCGGGCAGGGCGCCGCGCAGCGTCGGGTCTTCGGTGATCTCGTAGCCGCAGGTCTCCGGCGACTCGCAGGGCTCGATGGCCAGGCCGTCCCGCGCCGCGAAGCGCCGAACGCGCACGGTGGTGCCGCCGCCGACCGCGTCGTCGAGCCAGCTCACGAACCATCCGCCGCCCTCTGCCGGCGTCGCCAGCGTCGTCCCATCCCGGGCGAGCTGCGGCTCCAAGAACCCCGCTCGGGCGAAGGCGATGGACGGGGGGCCGTAGGTGCCTGGCCCCGCGGTGACGCGCTGCGGGGTGGTGGCGTCGCGGAGGCTCGCGATGCTGAGCTGCGGCCGGGTGCAGCCGTCGTCGCAGGTTGGGCTCGCGGGCGCGAGGCAGGCGCAGCTCAGCTCGAGCGTCGCGCGACGGAAGCCGATGACCGCGGTGCCCTCCGGCGTCCGCTCCCGCCAGACGATGCCGAGGTCGATGAAGCTGTTCGTCGACGGGCCCACTTCCACGGCGACGTCGTCGATGACGCCTCCGGGGAGGTCGAGGTTGCCCTGCAGCGTGAAGGTCTCCTGGGCCTCCGCGGCGATGGGCGGCACGGCGAGGCATTGGCGGATGACCTCGGCGGGCCGGGACACGGAGGGCGTGTCGATGAAGTCCTCGATGCCGAAGCGCAGGCCGTCCGGCGCCTCGTCCACGGCGCAGTCGCCGTCGTCGTCCTGGCCGTTGCAGAACTCCGGGGCGCCGCCGGGACCCTGGAGCGCCGGGTTGCAGGTCTCGGCGATGCAGTCCGGATCGTCGTCGGGTGTGCTCGGGTTGCAGTCGTCGTCGAGGCCGTTGCCGCAGACCTCACGGTTCCGGCCGGCGGGCATCTGCCGGGGCAGCGCGGCGCCTTCGCAGATCACCTCGCCGCCGAGGCACACGGGCGTGCCGCCGCAGATACCGTCCGCCGAGGGTGCGCCGGCGGCTTCGCAGGTGGCCGGCAGCGCGGCAGCGGCGTGCTCGTCCACGCGCCCGTCGCAATCGTCGTCGCGCCCGTCGCAGGCGTCGTCGCCCGCCGGTGCGCAGCCGGCCTCCGCGCTCGAGCAGGGCAGGCCGGCGGGGTTCTCGTCGACGAGGCCGTCGCAGTCCTCGTCTTCGCCGCTGTCGCAGATCTCCGGCCGCGCCCGTACGATGCCCTCGCAGTAGGCTTCGTTGCCTTCGCAGCGCTGCACGCCGGATTCGCAGAGCCCTTCGTCCGAGCCGCAGGCCGTGGGCAAGCAGACCGAGGGCTGCGGGCTTGCGTCGTCGCCTGGCGGGATGCACGCCTGCTCGGAGCCGGTGATGGGCTCGCAGGAGAGCTCGGGGAAGTTGCGCACCGTGGGCAGGTCGTCGTTGACCGCGTGGAGCCGCATGCGCCCCGCCTCGTCGCCGAAGGCGACGACGAAGGCGATGAGTTCGTTGCGGCGCACGGCGAGCACGGCGGGCGCGGCGGAGCCCCGGGTCTGGCCGATGACCTGCAGCTGCCCTTCGTCTGTGGCCAGGAGGCTCTCGATGTTGTTCCGCCGGCGGAACTGGAGGCCGTTGACGGCGACGTCGCGTACGAGCTCCGTGCACTCCGCGGCATCGCGGAGGGAGCCGCTGACCGTGGCGACGAGCGCCTGGCTCGCGATGCCTTCGCCCGTCTCGCGCTCCGTTGCGCCCATGCTGATGTCGCTGAAGCCGCACGCGCGGACCACGGCGGCTTCGTCCGGGTGCTGGCAGAGGCCGCAGAGGCACTCGTTGCCGGCGCCGCATTCGGCGTCGGCGTCGCATGCGACGGGCTGGCAGCTGCCGCCAATGCAGCGCTCCCCGGTGGGGCAGGTGCCGGGGCAGGCCCGGGCGAGGAGCGCCCGGCGCGCCTCCAAGGCGGCGTCGCAGGCGCCGGGGTCCGTGGCCGAGCAGCGTCCATCGCCCCCGAGCGCCAGGCCCGCGAAACTGTTCGACCGGCCATAGGGGCCGAGCTGCAGCACGCTCGTGGCGTCACCGGGCGACGTGTGGCCCACGCGGAGCTGACCCTGGGCGCAGCCGACGGTGTTCAGCGCGGCGAGGTAGCCCGTGTCCTCGAAGATGGCCGGGGCCACGCGCGTGAAGTTGCACTGACCGGGCACGAGCATGGAGGGGCTCGGCTCCGCGTCGCCCAGGGGCACGCCTGCGGCCTGCGTCTCACGCCGCCAGCAGTTTAGCGCGGCGCCCGAGGGCTCGAGCGTGGGCGCGACGGCGATGTTGTCGACCTGGTCGTTGCGCCGCCATTCGAAGCGCTGCGGCGTCGCGCCACCGAGCGTCGAGAAGAAGGCGGCGCTGGAGCTGTCGGTCCAGGTGAGCTGCGGCTGCGTGCCGCTCGTGGCGACCTGGAACTCCGTGGGGACCGTCGTCTGCACCAGCGCTGGCGGCTCGTAGCTCGGGGTGAGCACGCGGTCGCCGTTCGGCGTGGTCTCGTCGATCTTCGCGTCGCAGTCGTTGTCGAGGCCGTCGCAGAGCTCGACCGAAGTGCCCTGAAGCAGCACGCATTGCCCCGTGTCCTGGGAGCACTCGTAGGGCACGCAACCCGCAGGCACGCCGTCGCGTTCGCTCAGGGCGTTCGCGCAGGCGAGGGCCTGCTCCCGCGGCGTATCGCCGAAGTCGAGGCAGCTCGGCACGTCGAAGCCGTCGAGGTTGAGGAAGGTGCAGCCGCCGAGGAGCGGCAGCGCGAGTAGCGCGGGCAGAAGCGACGCGCGCATGGACCGGGGAGAGGGACGCATCAGAAACGCCCCTCGAGCACGAGACCGGCCGCGGTGCGTGAGCCCGCGGGGCGCAGCTGGAGCGCCGCGGCCTCCGGGTCCTCCTCGCCGTCGTCGTCACCGTCCCAGTTCGTGAAGACGGCGAACACGACGGCGCCGGCGGCGAAGAGGCCGCCGATGCCCAAGGCGATGATGTCGCCGTTGCGCCCGGACTCGCGGATCTCGTCGCGGCGGTCGGCGCCGTCGCAAGCAAGGCCCTGCTCGCCGGGGTTGGCGGCGAGGCAGTCGTCGACGCTCCGCCGGTCGCGGAGCGCGCGAATGCCAAACGTTCCGCCGACGGCGAAGGCCGCGGCGCTCAGCCCCGCGGTGGCCCAGAAGTAGCCCGGGCTCAGCCCTTCGTACTCTTCGGCGAGCTCCTCGAGCTCGAAGCTGAGCTCGCGCGTGGAGCGCGCGGGCACCTGCACCTCTTGCTGGCTCGGCACGTAGCCTGGCGCGCGGAGCTCCACGAGGTGCGTTCCGCCGGGCACGAGAATCTCCGTCGCGTCCTCGCCGACGCGCTGGTCGTCCACCCAGACCTCGTAGCCGGGAACGTTCGCCGCGATGCGGACGGTGCCGAGCAGCCCGTCGAGGAGCTGGATCTTCGCGCGTACCGTCGGCGCGTCGTCCTGGTCGCCGCCGCCCTCGTCCAGGTAGCGCCGGTAGTAGGTCATGGCCTGGTCGTAGCGAAAGAGCGCTTCGTAGGTCTGACCGATGTTGTAGAGGACGAGAAAGAGCGCCGGGTGCCCCTCGAGCAGGGCTTCGGCCGCCTGGAACTCGGCGAGCGCGGCGTCGTAGTTCTCTTCGTCGAAGAGCCCCCGGCCGCGCTCCAGCCGCTCCTGCGCTTCCGCGAGCCGCGTGTCCGACGTCGCCTCCGCGGACCCGTCCGCCGTTTGCGCCCCCGCCGGCGAGACCCCGAGGGCCCACGCCAGGAGCACGATGCACCCCCAACCACTCCGCATGGACTGGAAGTCTATACCCAGGCTGGACACTTCGCGCGAGGAATCCGACCGCCCAGGGGGACGGACCCGACAAACCGAACTTACGCCGCCAAAACCTCAATCATCTCAAACCCTCTGCGGGGACGGACCCGAGTAAAGGAACAAACCGGGGGGTTGGCGGAGCGGCGGGTTCGGCCCCGCGCTGCGCGGCCAACGAGCGCGGAGCTCGGGGCGCGAAGTTCGGTTTGTCGGGTCCGTCCCCCGCGCGAGCCTAGAATTGCTTGGGAAAGCGGGCCGTTAGTTCGGTTTGTCGGGTCCGTCCCCTGCGTTAGATCACGATGCAGGTAGATCTGATTGGGACGATACTGGATAGCGCCTAATGTGAACTTGCGATTATCAAAGCTCAGATCGAGCATTTCAGCAGCTTGATCGGAGTGAGTGGCCAGAATGACGTCGTCAAAGATCTCTTCTTGTCCGCAGGACAACGAAAGACGGACCTTATTACCAAACTTCGCTATCCGGGTCACACCCGTTCCAAGGCGGATACGCTTCCCAAGCTGCGCTTCGATGGCTTGCACATAAGACTGACTTCCGCCGGCGACAGTGCGCCACTTGGGGC
>JBCCAW010000274.1:0-7759 GCA_039814655.1 Myxococcota bacterium
CAGGCGGCCACGAGGCCCAGGAGCGGGAGCGCGTGCATCCCGCGCCTCACGGCTCAGATCTGGAACTGCGCGATGGAGAGGCGCTGGTTGGGCTGGATCGTGTAGGCGTAGCTACCGATGACCTGGCCGCCGACGGAGATCGAGAGCGTGAGGTTCGTGGGGCCCGCGTTCGTGCTGCACGTGCTGCCGGACCAGTAGTTGACCATGACGTCGTAGGTGCCCTGGGGTGGGTTCGCCTGGTTCCAGAACACGTTCTCGATGGTGTTGTTGGGCTGGCCAGGCTCGCAGGCGCCGCGGGCGTCCTGGTCGAGAAAGCCGCCGGTAGACGACTGCCGGTTCTCATAGCTGAGCGTGTTGCCCATCGGGTCGCGCACGTACATGTCGAGGTCCGCGCCGCTGTTCCAAGCCAGCGTGACCTGGATGTTGCCGGACTGGTAACCGCAGCCCTCGTCGATCTGCCCGTTGCAGTTGTCGTCGAGGCCATTGCAGACCTCCTGCGCTCCCTGGGTACAGGTCGACTCCACGATGGTGACGCCCTGCGCAAGCTGCGGCTGCTGCTGCACGACCACGGGCTGCGGCTGCGGCTGCGGCTGAGGCACCGGCGTTTGAACGCGCACGGTCGTCTGCGTCGCCATGGGCCGGGTCCGCGTGGTGATGGTGCAGCCCGACACGGTCAGGACCGTGGCGAGGAGCGCCGTGGCGATCAGGGCACGCCGGCCCCCGTTTCCGCGATGCATGGTCGACTCTTCTCCTCGGGCCGCGCGGCGCCGCGCCTGCCCGCAAGCGTGATGGCCCTTGGACGGGGCCCTCGCAGCGATGTTCATACCCGGTCGACGGACCCCTGAAAAGCTGAAGGCTTGGGCCGCCCTTCGGCCTTTTTTTCGACGCCGGGGGTCCGGGTCTCTTCCCCGGGCCCCTCGGCGGCACTTCTGATCTACGATGTCCCTGCACGGGGGTGCATCCATGGGTAAGGCGACGAAGGCAGAACGACGGGCCCAGCGCGAAGCCACGCGCGCGGCGAAGGCAGAGGCGGAGCGACTCGCTCAGGAAGCCGCGCTGCGCCGCAAGCGGCTCATGGTCGCCATCCCGGTGGTCGCGCTCTCCATCGCGGCGGTCGGTCGCTTCGCCCTGGACGACGACCGGGTCGTCGGCTTCTCGATTCTGGTGGGCTTTCTCCTCTTCCTCGGGGTGGCCCTGGCCGGTCTCGGTGGAAGCGTGCAGCCCCGCGACGGCAGTCGTTCAGGCTCCATCGACTTCGGCAACCGCTAAGCGCGACGCGCCGGCGCCTCCAGGGCGACGCGCGGCGCTCAGCCAGCGCGCAGGGCCGCGCGGCTGATCACGATGCGCTGCACCTCGCTGGTGCCCTCGTAGATCATGGACACGCGCACGTCCCTGAGCGCCCGCTCGACGCGCGCGCCGAGGCGCAGCCCCGCGTCGCCCATGACCTCGACGGCATCGTTGCAGGTCGCCCAGGCCTTCTCGGTCGCGAAGGCCTTGGCGATGGAGGCCTCCTGGGTGAAGGGCAGGCCCGCGTCCTTCTGCGCCGCGGCCCGGAGCGCCAGCAGCCGCGACGCTTCCAGCCGCGTTGCCATGTCCGCGAGGCGAAAGCTCTCTGCCTGCGTCGGCGCCCCCTCGGCGCTCAGATGCGCCCGGGCGTCTTGGTAGGCGCCCGTGGCCACGCCGAGGGCCTGCGACGCGATCCCGATGCGGCCGCCATCCAGCGCCATCATGGCGATGCGAAAGCCGCCCCCGCGCGGGCCAAGCATGGCGCTCTCTGGGACGCGCACGTCCTCGAGCACGAGGCCGCACGTATGGCTCGCGCGGAGGCCCATCTTGTCTTCCTTGGCGTCGACGCCGAGCCCCGGCGCGTCGCCGGGCACGAGGAAGCAGCTCAGCCCTCGGGCGCCGGGACCATCCGTGCGCGCCCAGACGACGACCACCTCGGCCGTGTCCCCATGGCTGATCCACTGCTTGGTCCCGTTCAGCGTCCAGACGCCCTCCTCCAGCACCGCCGTCGTGGCCATGCCGCCGGGGTCGCTGCCCGCGCCGGTCTCGCTCAGACCGAAGGCGCCGAGTCCGCCTGCCGCGAGCTTCGGGCACCAGGCCTGGCGCTGCGCTTCGTCGCCGAACTCGGCGAGCACCTCGCCGACCATGTTGGTGACGCCCATGGTGACCGACGTCGACGCGCAGACGCGACTGATCTCGGTCATCGCCAGGCTGTAGGCGACGGTCCCGGCGGCGCTCCCGCCGTACGCCTTCGGTACGTCCACGGCCATCAGACCGAGCTCTCCGAGCTGGCGGTAGATGTCCGCCGGCACCTCTTCCGCCGCCTCGAAGGCGCCGGCCCGCGAGGCCAGCGTCTCGTCGGCAAAGCGGCGCGCCGCGTCCCGGATCCGGCGTTGCGTGGCGTTCAGCTCGAGGTCCATCGCAGGGAGCATGGGGGCGGAACGCCGGGAGGAGCAACGCGCGCCGGCTCCGGACCGCGTCGCTCCTCACAGGGACGGCGCGCCTGCGGCGAAAGGCCGGCCCCGCCTCAGAGCGTGAACCCGACCTTCGCCGGGTAGCTACCGGGGTCCGGGAAGGTCCACGCCTGGACCTCCGTGACCACACAGTCGAGCACGTCCTGGCGCTCCGGGTCGTCCACGGTCGCGCCGGCGGTGGTCACGGACCCTCCGGGCGCCACGTAGGCCGTGACGCGCACACCCGCGGCGTTGCAGGCGCCGATGCCTTCGCCGTGCTCCGCCACCGTGGCGGCCGCTCGCTCCGCGGGCCAGTCCACTGCCGGGCGTTCGAGCGCGTCCACGGCCATGGCGTAGCGGAACTCGGCCTCGCCGCCGCGCGGGCGGGTGAAGCGCGCCGCCTCGGCCACGCCCACCAGGCACGCCTCGGTCGGCCGGTCTCCGACGTCGCTCTCCGCCAGGTAGACCCAGCGCACGGCCCCGTCGGTGCGAATGCGGCCAGAGAAGGTGAAGCTGCCGGCGAGCAGCTCGTTGGCTTCGTAACGGGCGCCGAAGCAGCGAAGGAAGCGGCCCTGGCGCGCCTCCATGCCCCGGCGCACGGACTGCTCGCTGATGGCGCCGAGGATGCCCTCGACGCTCAGGTCGTCGTCCGGGTTCGTGGCAACGGGCTCGGCCGGCGCCGGCGCTTCGTCGCCTTGCGTCTCGGCGACCGGGGCCGGAGCCGGAGGAGGCGGCTCACCGCCGCAAGCGAAGGCCGTCAGCGCCAGCAGCGCGGCGCTCGCGCCCGTACGTCGTCGCGTGTTCATGCGCCGTCTCAGCCGTGCTTGAGGGCCCAGCCACCGATCACGACGCGCATGATCTCGCTGGTGCCTTCGTAGATCTCGGTGATGCGCGCGTCCCGGTAGTGGCGCTCGAGGTCGTACTCCTGCGAGTAGCCGTAGCCGCCGAAGATCTGCAGCGCCTGGTGCGTCACCCGCGTCGACATCTCCGAGGCGTAGAGCTTGGCCATGGCCGACTCCTTGGTGTGGCGCACCGAGGGGTCCTTCACCGCCTGGTCCTTGAGCATCGCCGCGCGCCAGAGGAGCAGCCGCGCGGCGTCGAGCTCCATGGCCATGTCGGCGATCTTGAACTGGATGGCCTGCTTGTCGGCGATGGGCTTTCCGAAGGCCTTGCGCTCCTTGGCGTAGGCCACGGCCTTTTCATAAGCCGCCCGGGCGATGCCGAGGGCCTGCGCCGCAATGCCGATGCGCCCACCGTCGAGCGTGCTCATGGCGATCTTGAACCCGTGGCCGGGCTCACCGAGGCGCTGACCATCGGGGATGCGACAGTTCTCGAAGAAGATCGTGCAGCTATGAGCGGCGTGAATGCCGAGCTTGTGGTCCGGCTCCTGCGGGTTGAAGCCCGGCGTACCCTTCGGAACGATGAACGCCGTCGAGGAGCGCGAGCCGGCGCCCCGGTCCGTGGTCGCGAAGACCACGATGAGGTCCGCCGCGGGCCCGTTGGTGATCCAGTTCTTCGAGCCGTTCAGCACCCAGCCGTCGCCGTCGCGCTCGGCCGTCGTCTGCATGTCCGAAGCGTCGGAGCCCGAGCTCGGCTCCGTGAGCCCGAAGCAGCCGAGCTTCTGCCCGCTGGCCATGGGCGCGAGCCACTCGCGCTTCTGCGCCTCCGTACCGAACTTCAAAATGGGGTCCGACGCGAGCGAGTTGTTCACGCTCATGATGACGCCCGTGGAGGCGCAGGCCGCGCTGATCTCCTCCATGGCGAGCGCGTAGGACACGTTGTCCGCGCCGGCGCCGCCGTACTCTTCGGGCACGGCCACGCCCATGAAGCCGAGCTCGCCCATGGCCTTCACGAGCTCGCCGGGCCAGCGACCCTCCTTGTCGAGCTCACGCGCGAGGGGCTCCACCCGGCCCCGGGCAAAGTCGCGAGCCGATTGCTGAATGAGCTGCTGCTCTTCGGTGAGCGAGAGGTCCATGGGACGGCAGCCTGAGGCGGTGGTCGGTCTGTTTCAAGCGCGTGGCTGTGTCATCCAAATGGCGGATGAGTTTTCGCCGGTGCTCCGCTAGGGTCCGCACCCACGGAGGTTCGTCGTACCCATGCCCCCCTTCCTCATCAGCTTCATCGCATTCTGGCTCACCGCCACCTTTGCCCTCTTCGTCGCCGACAAGATCCTGTCCAAGATGGAGATCAAGGGGGGCCTCGTGTCCATCCTCGGCGTCGGCGCCGTCTACGCGGTCGCGCTGAAGGGCATCCAGTTCGTTCTGGGCAAGCTCGACCTGCTCCTGACCATCGGAACGCTCGGCCTCTACAAGCTGCTCGGACCGCTGGTGATGCTCATCGTCATGGTCTTCGCGCTGAAGCTCGCGGACCGCTTCAGCGACAAGCTCAGCGTGGAGACCACGGGCACGGCGTTCATGGCGGCGCTGATCATGGCCGTCGTCACCGGCATCGTGAACTTCATCTTCTGACGCGAGCGGTCCCCGTCGCACGGGTCCGGGTCGCGTTCGTTCAGCGAAGCGCGGCGCGGGCGCGGTCCGCGAGGCCCCCGTCTTGCACTCGCTCGAGGAACTGCTCGTACGCCGTCCGGGCTTCCGGCGCGTTGACGCCCGCCAGGGATTCGCCGAGGTAGAAGAACGCCTCCGGCGGCGCGTCCGGGAGCGTCGTCGCGGCGCGGAGCTTCTCCCGGGCCGCCTCGAGATCCTCGGCGGAGAGCGCCGCGCGCCCTTCGAGGTAGGCGAGGCGCGCGCGCAGCGCAGGTGGCCTGAGGCGCCCGGCCAGCGCTCCGGCGGCCCGGGCGAGAATCGCCTCCGCCTCGTCGGCCTTGTCGCCGCGGAGCAGCACGGTGGCGAAGCCGAGCAGGGCCTCCGGGTGCCCCGCGTCGTCGCCGAGCGCGGCCTCGTACACGCTCGAGGCCGCGAGGGTCTCCCCGGCCGCGAAGAGCGCGTCCGCGTAGAGCACGCGGAGCGCCACCGCCGCGTCCCGCTCCATCGCCCGCGCGCGGAGCGTGCGCACGGCGTCCCCGGGGCGTCCGTCCGCAAGCGCGACGCGCGCGCTCACGCGCTGCACGCTCTCGAGCTCTCGCTGCGCCGGCCGGACGCGCTCGAGCTGCACCTTGGCGTCGGGCACGTTCCCGATGCCCAGGAGCGCCTCCACGAGGCCGAGTTTGCCCACCAGACCCAGGTCGCGTCCGGTCCCGGGGAGGCGCCGACTGAGCGGCTCGAAGAGCTCCCGGGCCCGCTCCCATTGGCCCGTATCGAGGAGCAGATAGCCAAGGGCGAGCGTCGCGTCGGTAAAGCCCGGGTTGCGCTCGAGCGTGGCGACGAAGGCCGCCTCCGCCGCGTCCGCGTCGCCGGCGCGGCGATGCGCCCGGCCGAGGAGAAAGTGCGCCTCCGGGTCCTCGGGGGCCGCCGTCACCACGCGCTCGAGACGCGTCCGCGCCTGCTCCGCGTCGCCCGAAGCGAGCGCCGCTTCGCCGTAGGCGAGACCTACGGCCGGGTCGCCGGGGTGCTCCCGGGCGAGACGCCGCGCGGCGGAGAGGGCCCCGGACGTCTGCCCCGTGGCCACGCGAAGCCGAACGCGGAGCGCCTGCAGCTCGACGCCGAGCTCTTCCGCGTCGGCGCGCGCGTCCAGGGCCGTGCGTGCCGCTTCGAGGGCCTCGTCGCTCCGCGCGAGGAGCGCCGCCCGGCCGCTGAGCGCGAGCACCTCCGGGTCCTCGGCGCCGAGCGGCGCCAGCGTCTGCAAGGCCGAGACGCCGTCACGCCGCGTAATGAGGATCTCCGCCAGGAGCTTGCGCAGGTCCGGGATGGCCGGCGCGTTGCGGACCGCCGTGCGCGCCGCCTGCTGCGCGCGAGGCAGAAGCCCGAGGCGCAGCGCCGCGCGACCCACGAGACCCAGGAGCCGCGGTTCCGTCGCGCCGGCCTCCGCCGCGCGCTCGACGGCCTCCTCGGCGTCGGCGTCCTTGCCCTCGCGCTGCAGCAGCCGGGCGTCGGTGAGCGCCGCGAGCACCGCGTCCGTCGGCGCACCATGCGTGAGGCGCTCCGCGAGGCCCGCGAGCGCCTCGCGCGTGGCCGCCGGCTCCGTCGCGTCGGCCTCGAGGTAGGTCTTCCAGAGCGTTGCCCGCAGGTGGTTCGGATGCGCTTCGAGCACCCCCTCGAGGAGCGCCAGGGCCTCTTCCGGCCGGCCGTCGTCGGCCTTGGCCTCGGCCAGCGCCACGGCCGCGACGGTCATCTCCGGGGCGGCCTCCACGGCCGCCGCCAGATGCTCGAGGGCCGCGTGGTCGCCGAGGCGCTGCTCCAGGCGCCCGACCACGTAGAGCACGCGTGGGTCCTCGGCGCCGCCGTCCCGGGCCCGAAGCAATGGCTCCCGACCCGCCTCCGCCTGCCCCGCCGCGTAAGCGAGGATGGCAGCGCCCGCGTCGACGAGAGGACCGGTCAACCCCCGCGCCCGGGCGCGCTCCAGGGTCGGTCGTAGATACCCGGGCTCGAAGGCCCCATCCTCGAGGGCCCGCTGGGCGTGCACGAAGAGCAAGACGTCCGGGTTTGCCTCGTCGAGGGGCGTCAGCTCCCGGGCGCGGCGGAGCTCTCGCTCCGCGTCCACGAGGTTGGCGTGGTCGCCGCGGAAGGCATCGGCGCGGGCCTGGTCGACGAGGGCCTGGGCTTCGGCCTCCTGCGCCGCCACCCATCGCCGGTAGGCCAACGTCCCGGCCACAGCGACGAGCACGGCCACGACCCACACGACGGCCAGCACGCGACCAATGCGGGTCCGTCCGGCCCCGCGGCGGGCCTCGCGCGGGGCGGGCCAGGCCGTAGCGGCCGCGTCCGGCGCCTCGAAGAGCTGCTCCCGGCGCAGCATGGACAAGATAGCGTCGACGTCTTCCGTGCGCGCGCCGGTGCCGGCGAGCGAGGGTGCCGCGGGCTCCAGCGCGACGCCCGGCGGGTCGCTGAAGGGCTGGGTTACGGGCGACGAGGCCACATCGTCCGCCGGTGGCGCCGGTGAAGGGGGCGGCAGCGGCGGCGGTTCGGACACGCGCGGCGCCGCAGGCGCGAGAGGAGACCCCGCGAAGAGCCCGCCGCTCTCGAAGGGATCGCCCAGCGCCGGCGTCGCCGGGGCCGGCGGGCTCGGCTCCATCTCCTCGATGAGCTCGGGCTCCGGGGCCGGCTCGGCGAAGGGGTCGGCACCGAACTCCGGGCCGACTGAATCGCCGCGGCGCCGCGCGGCGCGCGCGGTGGGCCCGGGCTCTGCCGCGGCATCGGCGATGCCCGTGAGCGCGGCCGACGAGGCTGAGACGTCCGCGACCTCCG
>JBCCAW010000204.1:0-9292 GCA_039814655.1 Myxococcota bacterium
CGGGCCGTCCCGTGGCGAGGTGCCCTGGCCCTCGGACTCTTGGCGGCGCTCGCCGGTACGGCAAGCGCGCAAGGGCCGACCTTCGCCTCGCTGGCCGCGGACCTCGATACGGACGACCTGGATGTCGTGAGCAGCGCCCTCGACGCCCTCGCCGCGACGCGCAGCCAGGCCGCCGTAGGCCCCATCGCCGCGCGCATCGGACGCGGCCTGCCGCCCCCGCTCGTGGTGCCGGCGGTCGAAGCCCTCGAGCTCATCGGCCACCCCTCCGCGGCGCCGATTCTCATCCGGCTTCTCCGGCACCGGGATGCCGCCGTCCGGGCCGCCGCCGCCGCTGCGCTCGCCGAGTGCGCGCCGCGGCGCGCGGGTCGTCCACTCCGGGCGGCGCTGTCGGACCTCGACGCGGACGTGCGGGCGAGCGCGGCGCTGGCGCTGGGCCGCGTCCGGGACCGGCGCGCGGCCGGCGACCTGTTCCGCGCCCTCGAGCGTGGGTTGCTGGAGGCGAGCGGGTCCCTCGGCCAGCTGGCGGACGTCGCCGGCATCGAGCGCCTGCTGGGTTACCTCCAGCGCCTCCCGCTTCGGGCCTTGACGCCGGGGCTGACCGAAGCGCTCGCCCGCCGGGACCTGCCCTACGCGCTCAAGCTCGAGATCGTTGCCCGCGTCGAGGACCTGGGCTCCCCGGAGGCGAAGCGCTACCTCGACGAGCTCGTCCTCCTCTTCGGCGACGCGCCCCTCGCCGGCGCGGCCCGCGCCGCGGCCAGGAGGATCGACCCGTGAGCCGACGCGCAGCTGGCCCGATGCTCCTGGCGCTCGTCGGTGGCCTCCTCGGCTGCGGCGGGGCGCGCGGCGAAGCGTTCTCGCCGCTCTTTCCTGACAACCGGGATGGGGACGTGGACGAGGTGCTGGGCCGCCTCGCTGCGGCCCAGGCTCCCGAGGAGCTGCCCGTCGCCGTCGGCGTGACCGCCGCACCGCACCGGCTCTTCGCCGTGGACCTCGCTCGGGGAACGACGCTCTTCGACCTGGACCTCGCCGGCCCGCCGGTGTCCGCGCCGCACGTCGCCGGCGACTACGTCGTCCTGCACGAGGCGCGCGGGGTGGTGGTGCGACGCCTTCGCGACGGGGCCGAGACCGCCGTCATCGAGGATGAGGCCATGCACCTCGCCGGGGCCGGGGGCGAGGGACGCCAGGCCGTGCTGGCCTTGACCACCGGCGGCGGCGTCAGCGCCCAGGCGCGCCTGGTGCTGGTCGACGAGGGCGGGGTGCGCTGGGTACGCCGGGTCGGGTACGCGCTCGGGGCGCCCACGGTGGCCGGCGGCATGGTCTTCGCGCCCTGGGCCACCCAGAACGTGAGCGTGCTCGACGCACGCGGACCGGAGATCGCGCGCGTCCGCTTCGAGGACGACGTCGTGGGCCACGCCCAGCGCATCGGCGAAGAGGTGTTTCTAGGACAGCGGGGGCTCTTCCGCTTCGATGCGCGCATCGGCGGTGGCCGCCGCGACACGACGACGCATCTCGAACCGACGACGCGGGAGCTCCCTGGCACCCCGAGCCTCCTCGTGGACCCCTACCGCCCGGCCCCGGCGCCGGAGAGCGCCGTGCATCGCGTGCGCCTCGCCTGGCGCCCGGAGAGCCGCGGCGAGGCGTCCATGGGCCTCTCGGACGACAGCCTCTACGTCGTCTACTACCGCATGGCCTTCGCCCTCGATCCGGCGACGGACGCCGCGCACTGGGCCGTCGTGCTGCCTCACGACGCCGTCGGCGTGGAAGCGCAGCGCGGCGGCGTCTTCGTCGCCGATGAAGACGGAACGCTCCGCTTCCTGGACGCCCGGGACGGCCACGAACGCTGGTCCGGGCAGGTGCCCGGCGGAGGCGAGGGCACGGTGCCCCTCGCCGTGCGCTTCCGCCCGGGCACCTTCGCCCCCGGCGGAGAAGAAAGCGCCGCCGAGAGCACGCTGACGCAGCTCGTGAATGCGGCGCGCATGAGTGACGCCCGCCTCGTGCCCGCCCGCATTCTCGCGGTGCATCTCCTCGGCGAGCTCGAGGGCGACGCGGTGAGCGAAGCGCTCATCGGGCTCTGCGGGGACCGGTCCGCGCCGCGGCAGCTACGCGGCGAAGCCTGCGACTCCTTGGCCGGACGACGCTCGGGACCGGGGCCCGTACGCGCCGCGCTCGCGACGCAGGCGTCCTTCCTCGACGGGCGAGACGCGCCGCCCGTGGGCCCGCTGGCGGCCGCCGCCGCGGCCCTCGGTCTCGGGGACGTCGTGCCGTCGCTGCTGGCGCACCTCGAGGACCCCGCCACGGAGCTGGCGGATCTACCGGCGCTCGTCCGCGCCCTCGACACGCTCGACGCGGAGGAGGCGGAAGACGCGCTTAGCGCCTTTCTGCGCCTCTACCACGCCGCCGATCCCGACGCGCCCATGGTGGAGGCGCTCGGACGCGCCGCCGAGAGCCGCGCGGGCGTCGACGCGCGCGAGGCCGGGGAGCTGCTCGAGGCTCTGCTCGCCGACCCCTTCACGGCGCCGCAGACGCAGGACCGGCTCCTTCCCGTCGCGGAGCGGATCCGCGCGGGCGCCGTGGAGACGCCGGCGCCGGAGCTGGTCCCCGAGGACACGGACTCCCAGGACGACGAGCTCCCGCTCCACGTGACGGCCGCCATGGTGGAGGCGGTGCTCGAACCGGCCTACGCGCGGCTCACGGAGTGCCTCCGGCGCTCCCCGGAGACGCAGGCGCGCCTGGTGATCGTCCTCGAAGGTGACGGGACCGTGTTCCTCGTGGACGTGGATCCGGAGCGCTTTCAGAGCTGCATCGAGCCCATCGTGCGCCGCTACACCTTTCCCGGAAACCGCCGCGGCGCCCGCGAGCAGGTACGGCTGACCATTCGGCGCTGAGGGAGGCGTTGCGTCGGCCGAAGCGCCTCCTCAATCGTAGCGCTCCGTGTGGATGCGCTTTCGATGGAAGCCGTGCGCCTCCTTGAGCTCGGCGCGCACCGCGTCGATCATGCGCCGGAGGCCACACACGAAGGCGTGCGGTGGCTCGTCGAAGCGCGCGAGCACTTCCGCGAGATGCGCCTGAACGTAGCCGCGGCGCCCTCCCCAGCCGTCGTCCGGCCGGCTCAGCGTGACCTCGTAGCGAAAGCGCGGGAGCGCGTCCGCAAGCGCTTGGAAGGCCTCGGGCCAGAGCCGATCCTCGGCGCGGCGGCACCCGAAGAGCAGCGTGACCGGCGGTCCGTCGGGCGACGCGAGGTCGCGCTCCAGCATCGCGCGAATGGGCGTGAGGCCCGTGCCCGTCGCCACGTAGAGCCGCGGCGCGTCCGGGGCCGCTCGTTCGTGCGTGAAGACGCCCCAGGGGCCGTCGAGGCGGATCCGCGCGCCGACCTCGAGGTCGTGAAGCGCCGTGGACCCCTCGCCCCCCTCGACGCGCGTCACGCCGAGCTCGAAGCGGTCGCCCCGCGCGGTCCCGAGCGCGGACAGCGAATAGCTCCGGGAGAGCCCCTCGTCGGGTCCGAGGAAGAGGTTCACGTACTGCCCGGGCGAGGCGTGAAGGGGCTCTCCGGCGCGAAGCTCGAAGACGAAACGCGCCACGCCGGGCGCGAGGGCCTCGCGCGCCACCAGCTCGACTTCCCGTCGCTCGCGCGCGCGCGCCATGGCCGCGCGACGTTCGTCCGCCGTCTGCGTCATGGCCCGGGCCTAGCGCCGGGCGCGGCGGGGGGCGAGCGCTCGGCTGCGCGGAACTTGCCCGCCGACGCGGGCGGTGGCAGTGCCTTCCCATGGCTGCCGGACTCCCCGTCCTCGCCAGGCGCGGGCTACCGTCGCTCCTTCTCCGAGGGAGCGCAGACCACGCCGGTGCCCGCTGGAGGCCTCTGCGCCGGGACCGGACGACCGACGTGCCTCGCTGGGCAATGGCGCTGCTCGCGGCCGTCGTGCTTGGCTCCGGCTGCCCGCGGCGGAGCCAAACGCCCCTCGAGCTGCCCCTCGTCACCAGCGACGATCCGGAGGCGGAGGCGGAGCTCGACGCGGCGCGCGCACGCTCGACCGGAGGCGACGCAGCGGCCGCGGAGGAGGGGTACCGTAGCTTCCTCCGCGAGCATCCCGACGACCCGCTGGCCGCCATCGCGCGCCTCGAGCTGGCACGTCTTCGCTTGGCCGAGGGCGCACCGGAGGAGGCGCGGGAACTCCTCGCGCCCTTGGCGGCGCACGAGGACCAGGGCGTCGGCGAGCGGGCGCGCTTCTACGAAGGGGTGGCGCTTCACCTCCTCGGCGACCACCAGGGCGCGCGCGACCGCCTCACGCCCTTCGTCGGCCGCACCGTGGACCCGGAGGAGACGGCGACGCTGCTGACGAC
This sequence comes from Myxococcota bacterium, assembly GCA_039814655.1. Taxonomy (GTDB): domain Bacteria; phylum Myxococcota_A; class Polyangia; order Polyangiales; family Houyiibacteriaceae; genus CALCTH01. The sequence continues at coordinate 4,339 of JBCCAW010000204.1, forward strand.
GCTCGCCGCGGCCGCCGACGCCCTCGGCGACCAGCGCGGCGCGGTGAGCGCGTGGGACCGGCTGGCCTCGGCGTCCGTGGCGGAGCTCGACCGACAGGCGGCGCGGCGCCGGCTCGCGGATCTGGTCCCGACGCTGCCGGACGACGCGGTACGCGAGCTCGAGCCGACGCTCCCCCGAGAGGGCCCCGCCTGGGCGCTCCTCGCCCCCGTCGCCCTGCGCGTGGCCATCGAGCGTGGCGAACGCGAGCGGGCCCTGAACATCGCGACGGCCCTTCGCGAGCGCGGCCTCGCCGGAGATGACGAGCTCGGCGAGATGGTGCTCCGGGCCGAGCGAAGCGGCGCCACGGACCTACGCGCCATTGGCGCCGTGCTGCCCTTGAGTGGCCGGGGCCGCGAGGTCGGTCGCGCGGCCCTCGAAGGCTTGATGGTCGCCGCCGGCGTTCCCCCCTCCGGGCCACCCTCGCCGAACGCCTTCCGGCTGCATTTCCGGGACAGCGCCGGCGATGCGGACGCCGCGGCCCGCGCCGTCGAAGATCTGGTCACGCTCCACCAGGTCGTGGCCATCGTCGGGCCCGTGGACGGCGCTGCCGCCCGTGCCGCCGGGGCCCGCGCCGCGGAGCTCGGGGTGCCGCTTCTCGCGCTTCACCCGGACGCTCAGTCCGGCGCCGGCCTCGTCTTTCGCGCCTTCCCTTCGCCGGAGGAGGAAGCTGCCGCGCTCGTCCGAGGCGCACGTGCGCGCGGCGCGACCCGTCTCGCCGTGCTTCACCCGGCCATGGGCTACGGCGAGCGCCTCCGGGAGGCCTTCGCCAGCGCCGCGGCCGCCGCGGACCTGACCTACGCCGGGGCCGTGAGCTATGCGCCGGGGACCACGAGCTTTCGCGAGCCCCTGGAGGCCCTCGGCGAGCTCCGCTTCGACGCCCTCGCTCTGCCCGACGCCGCCGGGCGCATCCTGCTGGTGGCGCCGGCGCTCGCCGCCGTCGGCGTGCGGAGTGGCGTGCCCGCGGCCGAGGCGGGCCGCGTGCAGCTCCTCGTGCCCTCCGTGGGTCTGCGCGCCGACGTCGTTCGGTCCGCGGGTCGCTACCTGCAGGGAGCCCTCTTCGCGTATCTCTTCCACGCGCCGAGTGCCTCCGGCGAGGCGGCGCTCTTCCGCGACGCCTATGCCGCACGCTTCGGCCGAACCCCGGACGGCTACGCCGCCGCGGCCCGGGACGGTTTCGCCCTCGTGCGCCGCGCCGTGGAAGCGGGCGCGACGTCGCGCGCGGAGGTGGCTGGCTGGCTCCGGACCAGCGGGGGCGCAGCGACCGCCAGCGCCCTCGGGGGCTTTGCCGACGCGCAGGGACCGGCCCGGGGAACCGCGCTCCTGGAGCTCGCCGGCCCCGTGCTCCAGCCCGTAGCGCTCCCCCGGCGCCCGGACGCTAGCTAGCGGCGAAGTACGCGACGGCGAGAATCACGAGCACGGCGAGGGCGAGGCCCACCAGGAGACCGGCTCGAAACGACGAGGGGGCCGGCGCGACCGGTTGCCCAGACGCGACCGGTTGCCCAGACGCGACCGGTTGCCCAGACGCGGCGATGGCGGGCGCGGCGAAGGCCGCCGGACCCGGCGGCGTCGCAGCCGCGAGGGCCCCGGCGATGTCCTCCTGGGCGGTCTTGGCCCAGCGCTCGTGGGTGGCCTCGAGGCCGAAAGCGCCCGCGAGGGCGTCCGCGAGAGCGCCGACGGTTCCGGGACGCCGGCTCTTGTCCTTGGCGAGCGCGTCGTGAAGCACGTCGTCCACACCGACGGGCACATCCGCGTTCAGGCTGCTCGGCGGCGCCGGGTCGTGGTTGACGATCTTCATGAGAATCTCGGCGACGTTGCCTCCTTCGAAGGCCACGTGTCCGGTCATCATCTCGTAGGCGATGGCCGCGATGGCGAAGACGTCCGTGCGCTGGTCGACGTCCTGCTTCCCCATGGCCTGCTCCGGCGACATGTAATAGGGCGAGCCAAGCGTCGTCCCGAAGGCCGTGAGCTTGGGCCCGACCTCCATCTGGAGCTTCACGGAGCCGAAATCGAGGACCTTGACCCGGTCCCCCTCGGCGTCGCGCACGAGGAAGATGTTCTCGGGTTTGAGGTCCCGGTGGATGAACCCGAAGGAGTGCGCCGTATCGAGGGCGCCGGCGATCTGCGAGAGCACCCGGACCATGCGCGCCGGAGGAAAGATCCCTGCCTCCTCGAGGGCATTGCTCAGCTCCTCCCCCTCGAGGAACTCCATGGTCATGTAGGGCGCGCCGTCGGCCGCATGACCGAAGTCGAGTACGTCGATGACCCCCGGGTGCTCGAGCTCCTCGGCGGCGTCGTACTCCCGGCGAAAACGCTCGACGGCGACCTGGTCCCTTCGAACCTCGTCGTGCAACACCTTGATCGCCACGCGCTCCCGGGTGGACTCGTGGCGCCCTTCATAGACGCGACCCATGGCCCCGTCGGCCACGCGAGCGACGACGACATAATCGCCGAGCTTCGCGCCGAGGCGCGGGTCCGAGTCCGCCGGATCCTGGGTCTGCAGCGTGAGCGCGCCGTCGTGGCCACAAAAGGGCGCGTCGTTGGCGTACTCCGTTCCGCACTGGGGGCAGCTCCGCACGGCCGCGAGCATAGACCGGCTTCGCCGCCCGTCGAGACTTCGCGGCTCCGCGCGCCTCAGTCGCGGCCCGGGGTGGCGCGATCCCAAAGCAACCATCGGCCCCGCGCCGCGTCGTGCGCGAGCGTGCGCTCGGCCCCGTCCGGCTCCCGCACGAGAAAGCACTGGAGCGTCCCGCCGGCCAGGCCGCCTCTTTCTTCCCAGCGCCCGAGGACCTCGACGGCGCGCCAGCCGGTGCCGAGGTCGTAGCCCGCCGGCGCCGTGGCCCAGCCCACCGCGGCGCGGACCTCCACGGGAAAGCCCGCCACCGCCGGGTCCCAGGGCGGCACGGCGAGCGCCGCCTCCGTACGCAGCGCCACGACGAGCTCCTCGGCGCGGTCGACGAGGTTCTGGTCCGTGGTTCCGCCGATGGCGATGACCGTCAGCAGGTATCCGCCACCGAGCGCACGCACCACGAGGTCCCGCCGCTCCCCCTGAAGCTCGAGGGCGTAGGCCCGGCCGAGGCCCAAGCGCCGGGCGAAGGTCAGGACGTCGTTGAGCGTGGTTCGGAGCTGCGCGCCCGCGATCTTCGCGTCGTAGGGCGGTAGGGCGGAGACGTAGTCGATGCACTCTCCCTCCCCGTCGGCGAAGGCCACGGACAGCGCTTGCGGCGCCTCGCGAAAGAAGCGCCGGAGGAGCGGAGTGAAGGAGGTCTCGATCTGGTCCCGGGGCGCCTCCGGCTGCCGAAGGGCGATGTAGGAGGACCGGCTTCGGCTCCGCTTCCGACTCACGGCGCCTCCGGCGGCGCCGTCAACGCGGCGAAGGGACCGTCGCTCGCGAGGAGCCGGGCCAGCTCTTGCTCCTCGAGCTCGAGGCGCCCAACGCCTCGCTCGTGAACCAGGCTCTGGAGGGTCCGAGACGTCGCCGCCGCGTGGGCCCGCGCGCGCTGCGATTCCGCGAAGGCCGCGTAGTCCCGGCGCCGCGCGGGCTCGCGATCGGTCACGCGGAGGAGAAGGACCACCCCGTCGATCTCGAGCACGTCAGGGCGCACGCCGGCCCTCGTGTCCCCGGCGAAGGCGGCGGCCCGGTAGGCCTCGGGCACGGTCGCCTCACCCGCGTGGAAGGCATCGAGGGTGCGGAGCTGCGCCCGTGTGCCCCGGACCGTGCCGACGCCGCCACTCGCCTCGAGGGGCCGGACGAGATCGTCCCATGCGAGGCTCCCCGCGCGGAGCTCGGCGAGGAGCCCCCGACCGAGCTCCCGGCGCGCCGCGAGGTCCGCGTCCCCGGCGGTCGCGGCTTCCTCCGGCGGCAAGAGCGCGACGTGTTGTGTCGCGCGCCGTTCCGGCGCCTCCACGTCACCGCCGGCCTCGAAGGCCGCGCGGAGCTGCGCCTCGTCGAGGTCCGGGACGGGCACCTCGGCCTCCACGGCGGCGAGCAGAGCGCGCACGGCTCCCTGCCGCCGCTCCGTGGCCGTGGGCGCCCGCCCGAAGCCCCGCCGACGGGACTCCGCCAGCAGCAAGAGCTCGTCCTCGAGGCGCCGGAGCGCGTCCCGAGGCTCGAGGTCGAGGCGCGCCGCCAGCTCGCGTACGTCGTCGAGACCGAGGGGCACCCCGTCGACGCGGGCCACCACGGGGCCGCGGGCCGTGCGTGACGCGAGGGCCGGGCCGGCCTCCGCGGCGGTCTCTCGTGGCCCGGCGTCGGAGCAGCCAGCGACGCCAGCGAGGCAAAGCACCGCCACGTGGAAGAAGGCCCGGCGACTCAAGGCGACCTCACTCCCCCGCCCGCACGCGGAGCAGCTCCACGCCCGCGCCCACGAGCGCGATACCGACGATGACCAGCAGGAGCGCGGCCACGTAGTCGTGGCCGCGAAGCGCCCGTACACCGGCAAAGAGCGCGGCGAACGCGCCGAGGAGCAGGGCACCACCGAAGCCGTCTCGGAGGCGATCTCCCATGGTCAGGTCATCCCGTAGTTCTTCAGCTTTTTGTGCAACCCCTCGCGGGTGATGCCCAGGGTCTTGGCCGTCTGCGATTTGTTCCCGTCGTGATCGGCGAGGGCCTCGCGGAGTATCTCCATCTCCAGGGCCTGAATCTTCTCCTTGAGGGCGCCCTTGGGCTTCACGCGGTCGATGAGCGAGCCCTCGGCGTCGCGCACCCGGGCGCTCAAGTGCTGGGGCTTCACGATGGGGTCGTCCTCGAGCTGGATGACGAGGCGCTGCACCTCGTTCTCGAGTTCCCGCACGTTGCCGGGCCACCGATAGGCCTGGAGCTGCTCCATGGCGGCCTGCCCGAAGCCATCGACGCGCCGGCCGAACTCCTCGGCGTAGCGCCGGAGGAAGTACCCGGCGAGCAGCGGGATGTCCTCC
>JBCCAW010000456.1:0-4998 GCA_039814655.1 Myxococcota bacterium
CCCCAGAGCAGGAAGTTGCTGATGCGCTGCTCGCCGCCGGTGCGGATGAGCAGGTCCACGGGGCCCACGTCCAGCGAGGGCATCGCCAGCTCGAGGCTGTGCTCGTCGACGCTCGCGGCGTCGAGCTCGCCGCGGGCGACGCGCCCCGCGAGGCGCCGGGCCGCGTCGACGATCTCCTCTCGGCCGCCATAGCTCAGCGCGAGCGTCAGCGTCATGCCCGTGAGCCCCGCGGTCTCCTCGGCCAGGGGCTCGAGGACCTCCCGCACCGCCGGCGGGAGCTTGTCCGTGCGGCCGACGGCGCGCAGGCGAATGCCGTTCTCCAGGAGTTCTTCGCGCTCGCGGACGAGGAAATCGCGAAGCAGGGCCATGAGCGCGGCCACCTCGGGAGCCGGCCGCTGCCAATTCTGTTCACTGAAGGCGAAGAGCGTGAGCGCCTCGACGCCAAGGCGACGCGCCGTGCGGACGACCGTTCGCACCGTGTCCGACCCGGCGCGGTGGCCGTCGCTTCGGTCGCGGCCGATCTGCGTGGCCCAGCGCCCGTTGCCATCCATGATGATGGCGACGTGCTTCGGGAGCCGGCGGAGGTCCACGAGCGGGGGCATTTCTGGGGGTCGCGCTACCATGGTGACGGAGCGCCAGCAAGACGAGTGGCGGGCACGGCTCCCTTCCCCAACGGCCTGAGAAGCGCCGTTCTGGACCGGTGAGCTGGGCGGACAGGCGCCATCGCTTCGCTGCGCGGGGTGCCTTGCTGGAGCCGGAAGCCGCCTTACGCTGCGCGGGATGCCCGACCGGGACTTTTACGGGGAGCTCGGCCTCCGACGGGGCGCCGCGGAAGCGGACATCAAGAAGGCCTACCGGCGCCTCGCGCGCGAGCTGCACCCGGACCGGAACCCGGACGACGCGAAGGCCGAGGAGCGCTTCAAGGCCGTGGCTGAGGCCTACGGGGTGCTCTCGGACCCCAAGAAGAAGGCCCTCTACGACGAGTTTGGGGAGGTGGGCCTTCGGGAGGGCTTCGACGCCGACGTGTTCCGGCGGCGGGCAGGCGCCTACGCGGGCGGCGGGCCCGTCGACTTCTCGAGCTTCGAAGACCTCTTCGGCGCGGCGGGCTTCGGCGGGAGCGGGGACCAGTTCCGCGTCGACATCGACGAGATCCTCCGGGGGACGCAGCAGCGCGGACGGACCTCGCGGCGCGGCTCGGACCTCGAGGCCTCCGTCGAGGTGGCCTTCCTCGACGCCGTGCACGGCGCGGAGACCGAGGTCCGCTATTCTCTCCCGCGCTCGGGCCGGGAGAAGAACCTCAAGGTGCGCATCCCCGCGGGCGCCCGCGACGGTCAGAAGGTGCGGCTGCGAGGGCAAGGCGCGCCGGGTCGCGCGGGGGCGCCGGCGGGCGACCTCCTGCTGGTGATCCGCGTCCCGGCGCATCCGCAGCTCTGGTTCGAGGGCGACGACCTCCACCTCCGGCTCCCCATCACGCCGCTCGAGGCCCACGATGGGGCCAAGGTCCCCGTGTCCACGCCCGACGGCGAGGTGCAGGTGTCGATTCCCGATGGCGCCAAGAGCGGGGCCAAGCTGCGGCTTCGCCGCAAGGGTGTGGCGCGCAAGGGCCAGGCCCGGAGCGACCTCATCGTGCATCTCGAGGTCAAGCTCCCGGATGCGCAGGGCCGGGAGCTGCGGTCGCTGCTGCAGAAGCTCGAGCGACACCGCAAGGACGACGTGCGCGCGGGCGTTCCGGACCTCGCACCCCCGGAATAGTGGGCTCGGTTCGCCTGCGTGGCTCGGGCCTGCGTGGCTGGGGGCTGCGTGGCTCGGGCCTGCGTGTTTCACGTGAAACCCCAACTCCTCCCCGGAGGGGTCGTTTCACGTGAAACGCTCCCACCCGCGCCCCGGCCTCGCGGCCAGCGAGCCTCCGCCCTGGCCGCGGCGGACACCGCCTTCGGACCCGGAACCGCGCGCGCCTTCCGCGACCCACCTACAGGCCGTGCTAGATCGCGGGCCGTGCCCCTGGACGAAGAGCTGCGTCGACGTCTGGCCGCGTTGGAGCGTGCGCATCGGCGCCGGCATCTCCGCCCCATGGCCCACGGCTCCTACGTCGAGCTGGGCGGCCGGCGTCTGCTCAACCTGAGCTCCAACGACTACCTCGGCTTCGCGGCCCAGCCGCCGGACCCGGCGCCCACGCTCTCTCCGGGGGTCGGCGCCTCGCGGCTCATCACCGGGAGCGACCCGGAACACGCGCGCGCCGAAGCGGCCCTCGCCGCCTATGTCGGCTGCGCGGCCTGTCGGCTCTTCAGCTCCGGCTACGCGGCCAACGTGGGGACCATCCCTGCGCTCGTCGGGCGCGGCGACGTGGTCTTCAGCGATGCGCTCAACCACGCCAGCCTCATCGATGGCTGCCGGCTCTCGCGGGCGGCCATCGTCCGCGTGCCCCATGGCGACCTCGGGGCCCTAGAGGCCGCGCTCCGCACGCACCGCCCGGCGGCCGGCCACGCGCTCGTCGTCACCGATGCGCTCTTTTCCATGGACGGCGACGCGGCGGATCTAGTCGCCATCGCTCATCTGGCGCGCCGCTACGACGCCTGGTGGATGGTGGACGAGGCGCATTCGCTGGGGCTGCTCGGGCCCGAGGGGCGCGGTCTGGCCTACGACCTGCCGCCGGAGCTCCAGCCGGACGTCCGCATCGGCACGCTCGGGAAGTCCTTCGGGCTGCACGGCGCCTTCGTCGCGGGGTCCGAAGCGCTCGCGGATTGGCTGACGCAGCGGGCCCGGAGCTTCGTGTTCTCCACGGGTGTGAGCCGGGCGCTCGCCGCCGCCCTCCCCCTCCGCACGGAGCGCGTGCGCGGCGCCGAGGAAGCCCGGCGCCAGGCCCTTGCCCTGGCGCGGCGCCTCGCCCACGGCCTGAGCGAACAGGGCTGGCGCGTGGACCCGCCCGCCGGCGCCATCGTGCCCCTGCACGTGGGCGGCGACGACGAGGTCCTGGCCCTCGGCGCGCGCCTCGAGCAAGCCGGCGTGCTCGCCCAACCCATCCGGCCTCCCACCGTGCCGCCGGGAACCGCGCGTATCCGGCTGACCTGCACCGGCGCTCACACGCCGGCGGACATCGACCATGCGCTCCGGGCCTTCGCCTCGCTCCGGGACCCGCGGCTCCCGGCGACGCCACGCGTGGAGGCGCCATGATCTTCGTCAGCGGCACGGGAACCGGCGTCGGCAAGACCGCCGTGAGCCGGGGCGTGGCGGCGGCCTGGGCGCGAAGTGGCGCGTCCGTGGCCCTCAAGCCCTTCGAGACCGGCGTCGACCCGGTGCCCTTGGACGCCACCGCCCTGGCCCGCGCCTCCGGACACCCCGAGCACATCATGGCGCCGGGCTTCTACCGCGTGGAGCCCCCGCTCGCCCCCTGGGCCGCGACGCTCTAGGGCCACGCTCCGCCGGACCTCGAGGCGGCGCTCGCCGGCGTCCGGCGCCTCGCCAATCCGGGCCGGACGCTGGTGGAAGGCGCCGGGGGCGTGCTGGTCCCCTTCGACGCCGAGCGCACGATGCTCGACGTGGCCGAGGCGCTGGAGGCGTCGCTGCTCCTCGTCGCCGCCGACACGCTCGGCGTGCTCTCGTACACGCTCACCGCGGTCGCGTCCGTGCGCGCCGCCGGCCTCCGCGTCGTCAGCCTGGTGCTGACGCGACCCACGGCGGAGCCCGAGCCCAGCCATCCCACGAACGCGCGCATTCTCGAGGAGCGACTGGGCCTCACGCCTCGCCTCCTGCCTCACCTGCCGGGTCTGAGCGACGACGAAGAAGGAGACGCTCGCCTCGCGGACGCCGTGGAGCGCGCTGGCATCCTCGACGATCTCGCGGGCGCCGGTTGAGCTGCCCGGCGAGCACTTGCGCGACGGCCAAGCGGGGCTAACTTCCGCTTCCCCGGGGGCGTAGCTCAGTTGGGAGAGCGCTTGAATCGCACTCAAGAGGTCAGGGGTTCGACTCCCCTCGTCTCCACCAGAAACCGGCCGGGGCCGGGCGAAAAAGGGCGGGTCCTTCGGGCTCGCCCTTTTTCGTGCGCGCATGGGGTTGTTCCGCGCAGCGCGCACGCTACCTGAACGTGCGATCAGTCCCCGATAGAGCGCGAGGTCGCGTCGCCGTCGCTGGAGTTCACTTCCGTGCCCTCGACGACGTCCACGGTGCCGGCCGTGCCATCGACGCGGAGCTGGGCGCCTTCGGGGATTTGCGTCGCTCCCACCACGCCCACGACAGCCGGGATTCCGTACTCTCGGGCGACCACGGCCCCATGGCTGAGCGGGCTGCCAATCTCCGTCACGATGGCGCCGGCCACACCGAACCACGGCGACCAACCAATGTCCGTGGTGCGCGCGATCAGCACGTCCCCCGTGCGAAGCCGCTGCGCGTCGGCGAGGCGGTGGGCGACGACGGCCCGGCCCTCCGCGACGCCGCGGCTCACGGGCATGCCGGTCCAGCCCGAGCCCTTCGCGGCGACGGCTTCCCGGGCGCGATGAACCGGCTCCGGCGCCCCGACGCTGACCACCGGGAACTCGAGGTCCCACAGCCCTTCGAGCTGGGCCTGGCGGGCGCGTGCTCGTTCGTGGTCGCCCCTCCCCGCGACGACGTCTGCCAGCTCCGCGTGCGTGGAGAAGTAGACGAGGTCCGCCTCGGGCAGCTTGCCTTCAGCCACGAGCTGCTCGCCGAGCTGCCGGTAGCCGCGCTTGAGGTGGTCCTGGAACGCGATCAGCGCCGACTTGCTCCGCTCCCGAAGCACCACGCCGCGCCGGGCCCGGGGAAGCGCGAAGCGCACGGTCCGTCGCGCTGACGGGGCGAGCTCGCCGAGCCGCGCGTCGACGTCCACGGGGTCCACTTGGCGACCGCCGTCCCTACGGCTGGCCACGGCCTGAAGCGTCGGCACCCACGCCTCCGGGGCGTGGCGCCCCGGGGGCGGACCAAGCACCCCCGCCCCGCGGCCCCCCAGGCCCAGCCGGGCCACGCAGGCCACGCCCCCCACGGGCG
>JBCCAW010000521.1:0-4257 GCA_039814655.1 Myxococcota bacterium
CATCACTGACCTACTGCCTTCACGGCTACAGCAAGCAGTTCGCATCCGACTTGAGGTCGCTGGGGCGTCAGCCGGAAGCCCGCGAGCTACGCGCGGAGCTTCAGCGTCGCTACCCGGACAGCCTTGCGGCGCGGTCTGCGCGCCGTGAGGGGGCGTCATGAGGGCGCCCGGAGAGAAGGACCGATGATGGGGAAGAGCCAGCTCGTGATCGCCCTCGCGCTCGGCGCGACCGCCGCCGCTCCGGCGTCGGCGCAGAGCGGAGACCTCTCCGAGGCACGCCGCACCGGCCAGGGCGTCGTGGTCGGGGGACGCGTGTCCACGCCGGACGTCTATGTGGTTCGCCCGGGAGACACGCTCTGGGACATCACCGGGCGCTTCCTCGGGGATCCCTACGAGTGGCCTCGGGTCTGGAGCTACAACCCGGAGATCACCAACCCGCATTGGATTTATCCCCTCGACCGGCTGCGGCTCCGCGAGCCCGGCGGCGCCACGACGCTCGGCACGGCTCCGAGCGCGTCCATCGCTCCGGCGCGCCGTCCAGCGGCGGCCGTGGTGCTCGAAGCGCAGGGTTTTTTGGACCCGCAAGCGCTCGAGAACGCCGGCGAGATCGTGGGCGCGCCGGAAGAGCAGATGCTGCTCTCTGTCTACGACGAGGTCTACGTCTCCTTCGAGGGCGAGACGACGCCGCGGCCGGGCACGCTCTACTCGATCTTCCGTCAGGTGCCGGACGAGGACCGGCTGCCCGAAGAACAGGGCCAGCTGGTGCGCATTCTCGGCACGGTGCGCCTCGAGGACTACGACGAGGTGCGCGGCGTCGGCCGGGCGACCATCGTCGAAGCCGTCGACCCCATCGAGCGTGGCTTCCGCGTGGCGGAGATTCCGCGCACGCTCGAGCTGGGCACGCGCGTGCCGAGCCGCGTCGACGCGGTGACCGAGGTCGCCGCGACGCTCCGGCCCCGGGAGCTGAACGGCTCCGGGCAGGTGGTGTTCTTGAACATCGGCGAGAGCACCGGGGTCCAGACGGGCAACCGGGTGTTCATCACGCGCGAGGGGGACGCCTGGCGCGACAACCGGCTCAGCCGTCGCGTCAGCTACGGCGAGAGCGTGGAGAACGCTGGGGAACCCCGTGAGTACCCGCCGGAGGTGCTGGCGGAAGGGACCGTGGTGGACGTGCGAGAAGGCTCCTGCACCGTGCTCATCACCCGGTCGCTCACGGACATTCAGTTAGGCGACCGCGCCGAGCTACGCGCCGGGTTCTGAGTCCCGCCGGTCGTCCGAGCGCCGTTCACGCGCGGCGAGGGGGCCTCACCCGTGGGCGTTGCCTCGCGCCGGAGGACCGGGTGATGCTCCCGCCGTGAGCGAGGCGACCGAGACCGGGCGCCCCGTGCGTGTCGCGGCCCCGGGCCACGAGCTGCGCGAGGCCTTGGAGCGTGAGCGGCGAAAGGTGCGCGCGCTCCAAGAGGTGGGGGGGCTCCTCGGGTCGACGCTCGACTTGAGCGAGCTGCTCAGCTCCGTGCTCGAACGCGTCTCGGAGGTCAGCGAGGCCGAGCGTTCGACGCTCTACCTCGTGGACGACGCGACCGGTGAGCTCGTGTCCAAGGTGGCCCAGGGGTCGCCGGGGTCCGGGGAGATCCGCCTCAAGAAGGGCGAAGGCCTCGCCGGAACCGTCGCGGTGACGGGCCGGCCGCTGAACATCAAGGACGTCTACCTCGACGCGCGCTTCGACCCGAGCTGGGACCGCAAGAGCGGGTTCCGAACGACCTCGACGCTCTGCGTGCCCATGCGCAACCAGCACCACCGGACCATCGGTGTACTGCAGGTGTTGAACAAGCGCGCGGGCTACTTCACGACGGATGACGAGGCGCTGCTCACGGCGCTCGCGGCCCAGGCCGCCGTGAGCATCGAGAATACGAAGCTCTTCCATGGCATCGTCGGGAAGAACGCCGAGCTCATCGAGACCCAGGAGAAGCTCCGGGACCGGGTGCGCGAGCTCGACGTGCTCTTCGAGGTGGCCCGCGCTGCGGCATCGCTCGCGGACCTGGAGGAGCTCCTTGGGCACGTGCTGGCCCGCGCGCTGCCGGCCGTAGCCGCGCGCGCCGCGGCCGTGGTGCTCGCGGACGAAGTGACCGGTGAGCTCCGGTGCGTCGCGGCGCTCGGAGCCGGAGCGCAAGACCGGCGCGGGCGGCCCGCCGATGCGCTGAGCGAGTGGGTGGCGCGTCATCAGGAGTCCGAGCTCCTGAGCGGCGTCGACGAGCGTCTGCCCGAGGGTGTCGAGAACGTGCTCTGCGTACCGCTGCGCTGGGAGGACGACGACGGCCAGGGCGTGGGTGCGCTGGAGCTCTCGGAGAAGGTCGGCCCGCCGGGTCGCTTCACGGAGGACGACTTGCGCCTCGCGGAGGCCATCGCAGGGCAGCTCGCGACCTCCATTCAGCTCGCGCGCACCCGGGCGCGTCGGGACCGGGAAGCGCGGCTCACCTCTCTCGGGCAGGCGCTCTCGAGCGTGTTGCACGACCTCAAGACGCCCATGACGGTGATCAGCGGCTACGCGCGGCTCCTGGCGACGGAGGAGGACGAGGAGGCGAAGGCGGAGCTCCTGGCGACCATTCTCCGGCAGGTCGCCACGCTCAACATGATGACCCGGGAGACGCTCGCCTTCGCGCGCGGCGACCGAAAGCTCTGGCCGCGAAAGGTCTACCTCTACAAGTTCTTCGAGGAGCTGGCGGAGCAGCTGCGCCGAAGCCTCGGTGACCGCGTCGAGGTCGAGCTCGAGCTCCACGACCGGGGAACGGCGGTCCTCGACGAGGCGAAGATCCAGCGGGCCGCGCACAACCTCGCGCGGAACGCCGCGGAGGCGCTCGAGGGCGTCGGACGCCGGGGGACCTTCACGGTCAGCGTCGACCGCACGGCCGAGGGTACGCTCGAGCTGCGCTTCCGCGACGACGGGCCGGGCATTCCGAAGGAGCTTCAGCCGCGCATCTTCGAGTCCTTCCTCAGCCATGGGAAGGAAGAGGGGACGGGCCTCGGCTTGGCCATCGTCCGGCAGGTGGTCACGGACCACGAGGGGGAGCTCACCCTCCGGTCCGAACCCGGCGAGACCGAGTTCGTCATCCGGCTGCCGCAGGAGCCGAGCTGAGCGCTCTCGGGCGGGAGCGTCCGCTACTCGGAGGCCGTGTCGTCCGCGGCCGTGTCGTCCGCGCCGGTGTCGTCCGCGGCGGTGTCGTCGTCGTCCGCGGCGGTGTCGTCCGCGGCCGTGTCGCCCTCCGCGGCGGTGTCGTCGGCTTCGTCGGCTTCGTCAGCGTCGGCGTCGTCAGCGTCGGCGTCGTCAGCGTCGGCTTCGTCGGCGTCGCCCTCGTCGGCGTCGCTCGTGTCGCTCGCGATGGCCGCGTTGGCGCGCTCGGCGGCGGCCTCGAGGGAGCCGTCGCTCGGCGAGCTCATGTAGGCGAGCGTCGCCGAGAGGATCATGAAGAGCGCCGCGGAGCCGGCGGTCAGCTTGGTCAAGATGTTGCCGGCGCCCGCGCCGCCGAACACCTGCTGGCCGGCGCCCCCGGCCCCGCCACCAAAAGCCGCGCCCATGCCGCCGCCCTTGCCGCTCTGAAGCAGCACGACGAGGATGAGGAAGAGGCAAACGATGACGTAGACGATGGAAAGAAACGTGAACATCGGGTTCTCGGAAGCGGCGGGTGGCGCGGTTCGGCGGCCGTCGCGCCGGGCGTGCTAGCGCGCGGCCTGGACGATGGGAGCGAAGGTCTCTGCGGACAGGGAGGCGCCGCCGACGAGCGCCCCATCGATGTCGGCCTCGGCGAGGAGCTGCCCCGCGTTCGCCGCCTTGACAGACCCTCCATAGAGGATGCGTAGCGCCTGCGCCAGCGATGGGCCCCGGAGCTCGGCGACGCGACTTCGAATGGCTGCGTGCATGGCCTGGGCGTCCCCGGGTGTGGCCGTGCGGCCCGTCCCGATGGCCCACACGGGCTCGTAGGCCAGCACGAGGCCCTCGAGGTGCTCGTGGCCCGAGAGCGCCGCGTCGACCTGCCGGAGCACGACGGCTTCGGCCTGATGGGCCTCCCGCTCGGCGAGCGTTTCGCCCACGCAGACGATGGGGACGAGACCCGCGCGGAAGGCCGCGGCGACCTTCCGGTTCACGCCCTCGTCGGTCTCGCCGAAGAGTCCGCGCCTCTCGGAATGGCCCAGGATCACGTGGCTCGCCCCCGCGTCCGCGAGGAGCACGGGAGAGAGCTCACCGGTGAAGGCGCCGGCCTC